>NZ_JBICCO010000022.1:0-82003 GCF_043119405.1 Achromobacter sp. 413638 | reverse complement strand
CCCCCCCCCCCCCCCCCCCCCCCCCCCCCCCCCCCCCCCCCCCTCGCCCGCCGCCTCAGGCCAGGCTGCGGAACGCCTGGTCCATGTCGGCGATCAGGTCTTCCTCGTGCTCCAGGCCGATGGAGACGCGGATCAGCCCTTCGGACACGCCGGCGGCGTCGCGCTCGGCCGCCGGCACGCCCGAGTGCGTGGTCGAGGCCGGATGGCAGACCAGCGATTCGGTGCCGCCCAGGCTCACCGCCGACTTGAACAGGCGCAGCGCGTTGATGAAGCGGAAGGCCTTGGCGCGGCCGCCGTCCAGCACGAAGGCGAAGGTCGAGCCCGCGCCGCTGCACTGGCGCCTGTACACGTCCTGGTAGGCGGCGTCGGCGATCAGTTCCGGGTGGTAGATGCGGACCGGCTCGTGCGGATTGCCGGCCAGCCACTGCGCCACCTTGCCGGCGGTGCGCGCGGCCTGTTTCATGCGCAGCACCACCGTTTCCATCGAGCGCGTGATCATCCAGCAGGAATGCGGATCCAGCTGCGAGCCGAACGCGCTGCGGATCGCGCGCACCTTCTTGATCAGCTCCTTGCCGCCGGTGACGCCGCCGGCCACCAGGTCGCTGTGGCCGCCGACGTACTTGGTCAGCGAATACACGCACAGGTCCACGCCGTGCTCGGCCGGCTTCTGGAAGATGGGACCGAGCAGCGTGTTGTCGCACACCGAGATCGGGCGATAACCGTGGCGCGATTCGAAGGCGTCCAGCTCGGCCTTCATGGCGGCGAAGTCGACCAGCGAATTGGTGGGATTGGCCGGCGTCTCGACGAAGAACAGCTTCACCGGCCCCTTGGCCGCGGCCGCTTCCAGCGCCTCGCGCATGCTGGCCGCCGACAGGCAGTCGCGCACCGGATGCGAGGCGATGCCCCACTCGGGGAATATCTTGGAAATCAGCGTCTCGGTGCCGCCATACAGCGGCACCGACTGCACCATCTGGTCGCCGGGCCGCAGGAAGGCCAGGAACACGGCGCTGATCGCCGACATGCCGCTGGAGGTCACGGCGGCCGCCTCGGAGCCGTCCAGCAGCGACAGGCGGTCCTCGACGATTTCCAGGTTGGGATGGTTGAAGCGGCTGTACACCAGGCCGGCCGACTCGCCTTGCGGCAGGGGCTTGCGGCCCGACACCAGATCAAAGAACTCGGCGCCGTCCTCGGCCGAGCGGAACGCGAAGGTGGACGTCAGGAACACCGGCGGCTTGACCGCGCCTTCGGACAGGAAGGGGTCGAAACCGTAGGACATCATCTGCGTCTCCGCGTGCAGGGGACGGCCGAAGATGTCTTTCTTGTGGTAGTTCGAATAGCTCATGCTGTGCCTCAGTATCGGATGGGACCGGCCTGCCGGGCGGGCGCGTAGTGCTCGGAAAACGATAGCGCCGGCGGGCTCGGGGTGCACAGAAGTATGGGCGCGCGCGCCCGTAATATTCTTTCCATTTGAATTGCCATGAATGGATAATGAGAAAGACTCTTTCCTTTACGGCGATTTCAATGAAAGACACTGCCTTGTTACATCAACTTGACGCGATCGATTGGAAAATCATGAAAATCCTTCAAGAAGATGGGCGCCTGTCCAACGCCGAACTGGCCGAGCGCGTGTCGCTGTCGGCTTCGCCCTGCTGGAAGCGGCTAAAGCGCCTGGAGTCGTCCGGCGTGATCCGCGGCTACCAGGCCGTGCTGGACCGACGCGCGCTGGGCATGGGCGTGGTGGCCTTCGTCAGCATCTCGCTGGAAAACCACACCGAGAAAACCTGCCAGGCATTCGAAGCCAGCGTCCTCGCCATGCCCGAGGTCATGGCCTGCCACAACACCACGGGCCAGCATGACTACCTGCTGCACATCATGGCGCGCGACTTCGACGCCTATTCGGAATTCGTGCGCAACCGGCTGCGCACGCTGCCGGGCGTGAAGGAACTGCTGAGCACGCTGTCCATGCACGAGGTCAAGTCCTCGACCCGGCTGCATCTCTGAGGGGCAATGTCATCTGGATGTAGCCAGCGCCGCCTAGAGTGTCGGTTCCGATTGAATCCCAAAGAGGACTCCTTTCATGAAATCGACTCTCCGCATCGCGGCGGCTGGCGCCTGCCTGTCCGCTCTGGCGCTCGCCGCCACGCCCGTCCGGGCAGCTTCCCCCACCGTCACCCTGTATGGCCTGATCGACACCGGCCTGCAATACGTCAGCAACGGCCCGGGCGGCCACAGCAAGACGGGCATCAGCACGGGCAACCTGAGCGGTTCGCGCTGGGGCCTGCGCGGCTCCGAGGACCTGGGCGGCGGCCTGTCCGCCATCTTCACGCTGGAAAACGGCTTCGACTCCAGCAACGGCCAGGCCATGCAGGGCGACCGCCTGTTCGGTCGCCAGGCCTATGTGGGCCTGTCCAGCAAGGACTGGGGCCGCTTCACGCTGGGCCGCCACAACACGCTGATGATCGAATGGATGAGCAAGTACAACCCATTCGACAACGCCAACTTCTCGATCAAGCGCCCCGACCCCGCCTTCTCCGACCGCAGCGACAACACCGCGATGTACGTGGGCAAGTTCGGCCCGGTCTCGGTGGGCGCGTACTACAGCTTCGGCTGGAACAACGACCAGTCCTTCAGCGACCGCAGCCTGGGCCGCATGGTCGGCGGCGGCCTGCGCTACAAATCGGGCGGCCTGGACGCCGGGCTGCTGTACCACGGCAAGAACGCCGACAAGCCCAAGACCGGCGCCGACAGCGGCAACCGCGAAGACCGCGTGATCGCCGCGCTGTCCTATGACTTCGACGGCCTGCAGCTCTACGCCGGCTATCGCTGGCTCGAACAGAAGCTGGCGCGGCGCGACTACAAGAACAACATGACCTGGCTGGGCGCGACCTACCTGCCGCGCCAGGATACTCGCCTGTCGTTCGCCGCCTATCACCTGGATGACGCGGTCTGCGACGACATGAACAACGCCGTCTGCCCGGCCGCGCAGGCGGCCGGCTCCGGCCAGAAGTCCACCATGTTCGTGCTGGGCAGCGAGCATGACCTGTCCAAGCGCACCACGCTGTACGCGGTGGCCGCCTACGTGATCAACGACGACAAGGCCGCCCTCAGCCTGCTGGGCGGCAAGTACGGCGCCAACGTCGAACCGGGCAAGAACCAGTTCGGCCTGAACCTCGGCCTGCGGCACCGGTTTTGAACGCGCCCGCCCCTGAATCGGGCGGCGCGGCCATCGCCGTGCGCGGCCTGCGCCACGCCTATAACGGCCACAGCGTGCTCGATGGCGTGGACCTGGACGTGCCGGCCGGCACGGTGCTGGCCCTGCTGGGCCCGTCGGGCTGCGGCAAGAGCACGCTGCTCAAGGCCCTGGCCGGGCTGCTGCGCCCGCAGTCCGGCAGCATCCGCATCGGCGGCCAGACCGCGTTCGACGGCCGCCGCCACGATCCGCCCGAAGCGCGCGGCCTGGGCATGGTGTTCCAGGACTACGCCCTGTGGCCGCACATGAGCGTGGCGCAGAACGTCGGCTTTCCGCTGGAAATGCGCGGCGTGCCACGGCGCGAGCGGCCCGGGCGGGTGGCCGAGGCGCTCGCGCTGGTCGGGCTGGAAGCGCTGGCCGGGCGCCGCCCGTCCGAGCTGTCCGGCGGCCAGCAACAGCGCGTCGCGCTGGCCCGCGCCATCGTCGCCCGCCCGCGCCTGCTGCTGTTCGATGAGCCGCTGTCCAACCTGGACCGCGACCTGCGCGAGACGCTATGCGCCGAGATCGGCGCGCTGCTGCGCCGCCTGGGCGCCACCGCCGTCTATGTGACGCACGACCACCAGGAAGCCCATGCGCTGGCGCACGTGATCGCGTGCATGCGGCACGGCCAAATAGTGCCCACCCCCGAAGCGCTGCGCGCTTCCCCCTCCAGGGGGCGCCACTGCGGACCGGCGGAGCCGGATCCGCGTGGCCCCGCAGCGTAGCGCCCGTTGCAAGCGCTGCCAATCGCGCCCCACTACTACGGACGATTAGAATGAATCTCTTGAATTCCCCCAAACTTCTCGCATCGCTCTTCATGACCTTCACGCTCGGATTGGCCGCAGGACCGGCCAAGGCGCTCACCGTATACACCGCCGGCCCCGGCGGCCTGATCAGGCAGCTGGCCGCCGGCTTCCAGGAAAAGACCGGCATCAAGGTCGACGTGTTCCAGGCCACCACCGGCAAGGTCATGGCGCGACTCGAAGCCGAGGCCGCCAACCCGCGCGCCGACGTACTGATCTCGGCCTCGTGGGACACCGCCCAGGACCTGGACCAGCGCGGCTGGCTGCTGCCCTACGAAAGCCCCAACGCGACCCAGGTGCCGGCGCGCTTCAAGGCGCCGTCCTATGTCGCCCAGGGCATCTCGGCGCTGGGCATAGTCTGGAACACCAAGAGCGGCACGCCCGAGCCGCGCGACTGGGCCGACCTGACCGGCCCCGGCTTCAAGCAAGCGGTGACCATGCCCGACCCGGCGCTGTCCGGCGCCTCGCTGGACCTGCTGCTGGGCCTGCAGAACGCCCAGGGCGAGGCGGCGTGGAAGCTGTTCGAGACGCTGCGCGACAACGGCATGACCATTTCCGGCCCCAATGCGCAGGCGCTGACGCCAGTGCTGCAAGGCGCCAAGGCCGCCGTGTTCGGCGCGGTGGACTATGTGTCCTACGCCAGCGTCGAAAAGGGCGAATCGGTGAAGGTGATCTTCCCGGCCGGCGGCACCGCCATCGCGCCGCGCCCCATGATGATCCTCAAGACCGCGCGCCAGCCCGACGAGGCGCGCAAGTTCGTCGACTACGTCTTGTCCGAGGAAGGCCAGCGCGCCGTGGCGGACGCCTGGCTGATGCCGGCGCGCCAGGACGTGGCGGCCAAGCGCCCCTTGTTCAAGGACCTGGCGTTGCTGCCCGAGGCCCAGGGCGCGTCCAGCGCGTCGCGCGCCGAGGTCCTCGCCCGCTTCGCCCGCATCTTTAGCCAATAGGTGTTGTGCCCCCCCGAAGCGCTACGCGCTTCCCCCCAGGGGCGCGGCTGCGGCCCGAAAAGGTGGGCCCCCCCCCGAAGCGCTCCGCGCTTCCCCCCAGGGGGCGCGGCTGCGGACCGGCAAAGCCGGCTCCGCGCCGCCGCGCTTGAGGAGGCATCGTCGAATGTCGTAATTCCGTATTCCCTTGCATGCTATGCGGGTGGGGTACCCGTGCAATAACAACCGAGCAATCATGAAGAGCGTATTCATCCTGGCGGCCGCCACCGTGGCCGCCCTGGGCGTGCTCGTCGCGCTGCCCGTGGCCTTCGTGGTCCTGCAGGCCGTGTTTCCGCGACTGGCCGAAGGCTCGCTGGGCGATCCCTTCGGCGCGTGGGGCGCGGTGCTGTCGCAGCCCGGCACGCTGGCGCTGGTCGGCGGCACGCTCAAGCTGGGCCTGTCCGTGGCGGCGGTCAGCGCCGCCATCGGCATCCCGCTGGGCGCGCTGCGCGGCCTGTTCCGCCTGCCGCTGGCGCGGCTGTGGGACCTGCTGTTCCTCATCCCCTTCCTGCTGCCGCCGTATATCGCGGCGCTGTCCTGGACCATGGCGCTGCAACCGCGCGGTTTCCTGCAACAGCTGGCGGGCTGGCACCTGGGTCCGCTGCTCTTCTCGCCCGCCGGCGTGGCGCTGGTGATGGGGCTGGCGATCTTTCCCGTGGTGTACTTCGCCGTGTCGCGCAGCATGGCGGCCTCGGGCTCCCGGCTGGCCGAGGCGGCGCGCGTGTTTGGCGCGGGGCCGTGGCGCGCCTTCTTCCGCGTCACGCTGCCGCTGTCGCTGCCGGCCATCGGCGCCAGCCTGCTGCTGGCCTTCACGCTGGCCATCGAGGAATACGGCGTACCGGCGGCGCTGGGCGCGCAGTCCGGCGTCAACGTGCTGACCACCGCCATCGAGCGCCGTCTGGCCGACTGGCCCATCGACCTGCCCGGCGCGGCGCTGCTGTCGCTGGTGCTGGTGGCCTTGGCGCTGACCGCTTTCGCGGTGCAGCGCGCGCTGCTTGCCGGGCGCGGTTTCGAGACCACCACCGGCAAGCCGGCGCCGCTGGCGCAGGCCGAGCTGGGCCCCTGGCGCCTGCCCGCGCTGCTGCTGTTCGCGCTGGTCGCGCTGGCGGCGGTGGCCGCGCCGCTGGCGTCCATGCTGGCGGCGGCGCTGACGCGCAACCTGTCCGGCGGACTGTCGCTCGCCAACCTGACGCTGGCCAATTTCGGCGCGCTGTTCCAGGCGCGCGGCGAGGCCTGGGACGCGCTGTCCACCAGCCTGTCGCTGGCGGCCGGCGCCGCGCTGCTGACCGGCGCGGTCGGCCTGCTGGCGGCCTGGTGCGTGGCCGGCCGCCACGTGCCGGGCGCCCCCGCCATCGACGGACTGGCGCTGCTGCCGGCGGCGCTGCCCGGCGTGGTGGTGGGCGTGGGCCTGATCCTGGCCTGGAACCAGCCCTTCTGGCCGGCCACGCCCTACGGCACCTGGGGCATCCTGCTGCTGTCCTATACCTGCCTGCTGCTGCCCTATCCCGTGCGCTACGTCGGCGCGGCGCTGGCGCAGATCGGCCCCAACCTGGAAGCGGCGGCGCGCGTGCACGGCGCCAGCGCCGCGCGCGCGCTGCGGCGCATCGTGCTGCCGCTGGTGCTGCCGGCGCTGGCGGCGTCCATGCTGATGGTGTTCGCGGTGGCCTCGCGCGAGCTGGTCACGTCGCTGCTGCTGGCGCCGGCCGGCGTGCAGACGGTGTCGATCCATGTGTGGCGCCAGTTCGAACAGGGTTCGGTGGGCGAAGGCATGGCCATGGCGACGGTGGCCGTGGCGGCCAGCCTGACGCTGATGCTGGGCGCGAGCGCCATCAGGCGGCGCGGCGAGGATTAGGCTGCGCGCGCCGCCGACCCATGCCTGGAGACCGGCTACAGCGCGCCCTGCACCACGCGGTTGCGGCCCTGGCGCTTGGCCTGGTAGAGGCCGCGGTCGGCCACCTGGATCAGGTCGGTGCAAGGCTGGTCTTCGCCGGGCAGCGCGGTGGCCGTGCCCACGCTGATCGTGAGCCAGGGGCCGCCGCCCGAGTCCTTCTGCGGGATCTGCATGGCTTCCACCGCGCGGCGCAGCTTCTCGGCCACCAGCCGCGCGCTGCCGGCCGGCGTACCGGGCAGCACCAGGGCAAATTCCTCGCCGCCGAAGCGCGCCGCCAGGTCGGTCGAGCGGTCGCAGCTGGCGAAGATGGTGTTGGCCACGCGCTTGAGCGCTTCGTCGCCGGCGATGTGGCCATAGGTGTCGTTGTAGGACTTGAAGTGGTCCACGTCGATCATCAACATGCTGATCTCGCGGCCGTCGCGACGCGCCCGCTGCCATTCGGCGTTCAGGTATTCATCGAAATAGCGGCGGTTGCCCAGCCCGGTCAGGCCGTCGGAATTGGTCAGGCGGCGCAGTTCCATATTGCTTTCCAGCAGCTGCTGCTGGCTCTGGCGCAGCGCCTGGTAGGCCTCGTCGCGCTGCACCAGCGCCAGGTAGGAGCGCGAGTGGTAGCGGATGCGCGCCACCAGCTCGATGGAATCGGGCAGCTTGACCAGGTAGTCATTGGCGCCGGTGGAGAAGGCCGCGCTCTTGATGGCCGGATCTTCCTTGGTGGAAAGCACGATGATGGGAATGTCGCGCGTCACAGGATGGTTGCGATATTCCTTGACCAGGCTCAGCCCGTCCACGCCCGGCAGCACCAGATCCTGCAGGATCACCGTGGGCCGGGTCTGGATGGCCACGGTCAGCGCCTTGTAGGGGTCCGAGCAATAGTGGAAGTCGATGTTGCCTTCCGTGGACAAGGCCCGCCTGATGGCTTCGGCGACCATGACCTGGTCGTCCACCAGCAGGACCATGGCGGCATGCGAATTCAGGTCGGCCGTGATCGGGCTGTCTATGGGAGGGTGCATGGTGCTTTCCTTGAATTACGTACTTTGTCTGGCTTGCATGCCGCTCAGGCAAAAGCCTTGATCAGGCGCGGCGCGATTTGGTCCAACGGCCGGATCTCCACGGCGGCCTGCATGGCCGCGGCCGCCTTCGGCATGCCATAGACGGCGCTGGTGGCCTAGTCCTGGGCGATGGTCAGGCAGCCGCGCTCGCGCAACGCCTTCAGCCCCCGGGCCCCGTCCTGCCCCATGCCCGTCAACAACACCCCCACCGCCATACCGCGCCAGTGCTCCGCCACGCTATGGAAAAATACATCAATGGAGGGCCGGTACAAGCTTTCCTTGGGCTTCTCGGTGTAACGCAGGGTACCATCGGCCAGCATATGCAGATGGTCGTCGGTGCCGGCCAGCAACACCTGTCCGGCGGCCGGTTTTTCGCCCTCGCGCACCAGCCTGACGGGCAGCGGCACCTGATCGTTGAGCCAATCCGCCATGCCGGCGGCAAACGAGGCATCCACATGCTGGACCAGCACGATGCCTGCCGGAAAATCCAACGGAATATCGCGTAACAACTGTGCCAGGGTGGCGGGCCCACCCGCCGAAGCGCCGATCACCAGCAGGCGCCGGGAATCCGGCTGTTCGCTGGGCCGGGCCACCGGCGTCAGCGTCGGCCGGCTGCCGTAGCGGCCGATCAGCCAGCCGATATTGCGGATCTTGCGCAGCAGCGGCGCCGCCGCGCCGCGCAGGTCGGCGCTGCCGACCACCGGCGTGTCGGCCGCGTCCAGCGCACCGTAGCCCATGGCGTCGAACACCCGCGCCGTGTGGCGCGCCACGTCGACCGTGACCACCACGATGGCGCAGGGCGTCTCGGCCATGATGCGGCGGGTGGCCTCGACGCCATCCATGACCGGCATGATCAGGTCCATCAGCACGACGTCGGGACGGTCGCGGGCGCATTGCTCGACGGCTTCCTGGCCGTTGGACGCCACCCAGGCCACTTCCAGGCCAGGCTCCAGCGCGATCGCCCGGCGCAGGGTTTCGACCGCGATCTGCAAATCGTTGACGATCCCGATTCTCACGTCTGCGCCCTTCCGATGAGGTCCTCGACGGCATCCAGCAGCGCGTCGTCGTGGAAACTGCCCTTGGCCAGGTAATAATCCGCGCCCGCGTCCAGCCCCCGCCTGCGATCCTCTTCGCGGTCCTTGTAGGACACTACCATTACCGGCAGGCTTTGCAAACGCGGGTCAGCCTTGATACGGGAAACCAGTTCGATGCCATCCATGCGCGGCATGTCCACGTCCGTGACCACCAGGTCGAAGGCATCGGAGCGCAGCATGTTCCAGCCATCCATGCCGTCCACCGCCACCGCCACCTCATAGCCCCGGTTGACCAGCAGCTTGCGCTCCAGCTCGCGCACGGTCAGTGAATCGTCGACCACCAGCACGCGCTTGCGCTTGCGCGCCTGGGCCACCTGGCCGCCGCCGTCCACCCGGGTCAGCCGGCCGCCCTCGATGAGTTTCTGCACCGACAGCAGCATATCCTCGACATCCAGGATCAAGAGCGGCCGGCCGTCGTCCATCAGCGCCCCGGCCATCACATCCTGCACCTTGCCCAGGCGCGGATCCAGCGGCTGCACGACCACGGTGCGCTCGCCCACGTAGCGGTCCACGGCGATGCCATACAGCCGCTCATGGTCGCCCACCAGCACCACGCAGACCGATTCGGCGGCCGGCGCGGGCTCGCCCGAGCGCAATATCTGGCGCGCCGAAACCAGCCCGACCTGCCGGTCCATGAAGCGGAAATGCTGGTGCCCCTCGAGCTGCTCGATATCGGCCGCCGACACCTGCAGCGCGTGGCTGACGTAAGCCAGCGGGAACGCGTAGATCTCGTTCTGCACCTCGACCAGCAGGCTGCGCACGACCGACAGCGACAGCGGCATCTCCAGCACGAAACGCGTGCCCTGCCCGGTGTGCTGGTGCACGCGAACCGCGCCACGCAGCTGCCGCACCATGTTCTGGACTACGTCCAGCCCCACGCCGCGTCCGGAAATCTCGGTGACTTCGCCGCGCGTGCTGAAACCGGACAGGAACAGGAACTCCAGCAGTTCGGCCTCGCTCAGGCGCGCGGCCGTCTCGGCGTTGGTCAGCTTGCGCTGCACCACCTCGACCCGCAGCCGGTCCAGCGAGATGCCGCCGCCGTCATCCGACAGCTCGATCAACAACATGCCGGCGGCATGCCGCGCGGACAGGCGGATCAGGCCTTCCGGCGGCTTGCCGGCCTCGATGCGGTCCATCGGCATCTCGATGCCATGGTCCACCGCATTGCGCAGCAGGTGCATCAGCGGCGCGTCCAGCTTGTCCAGGATGTCGCGGTCGACCTGGGTGGACTCGCCATCGACCTCCAGTCGCACCTGCTTGCCCAGCGAGCGTCCCAGGTCGCGCACCATGCGCGCCATGCCGCCCAGGCCATCGCCGAAGGGCCGCATGCGGCAGGCCAGCGCCGTGTCGTACAAGCGCTGCGCCAGATGCCCCATGCGCCAGCCGAACTCGTCGACCTCGGCCGTGCGTTCGGCCAGCTCGCGCTCGGACTGCTCGACGATGCGCTGGGCGTCGTCCAGCGCCGCCTGCACCCGCGCGTCGACCGTCTGGCCGGCCAGCGCCGCGCGCACGCCGTCCAGCGCCTGCCCGGCGCCCGCCTGCATGCGCCGCAGCCGCAGCATGGATGCGCTGAACGGCGCGATCCAGTGCGATTCGACCAGCGTCTCGCTGGACAGTCCCAGCAGCTTGTTCAAGGTATCGGCCGTGACGCGCAGCACGCGCTCGCCTTCGGCCAGCGCCTGGTCGCTCGACCGCCGCAGCGGCGCCGGCTCGGGCGGCGCTGGCGGTGGATCGCCCGGCCGCTGCAGCGGCGGCAGGAAGTCTGACGGCCGGGGCTCGCGCGGCGGCGCAGGCGATGCATCGGGCGGCAGGTTGGGCGCGTTGCTCAGGCGCTCGACCAACTGGTCGATCTCCGCGCCCAGCTCGACGCCGGGCGTGGCCACGCGCTGCAGCAGGTCCGTGCCCAGCAGCAGCGCGTCGATATCGCTGGCCTGCAGGCGCAGCCGGCCTTCCTGCGCCGCCACCAGGCAGTCTTCCATCGCGTGCGCGATACGCACCGCCGGATGCAGGTCGACGATGCGCGCCGCCCCCTTGAGCGAATGCGCCGCGCGCATGCAGGCTTCCAGCTGCGCGGCCGACGTCGGGTCGTGCTCCAGCGCCAGCAGGCCGTTGTTCAGCACCTGCACCTGGGTGCGGGTTTCCAGCTGGAACAGTTCCAGCAGGGACGCGTCTCGCATCTGGTCCGGGTTCACGCCAGACTCCGTTCCAAAGCCTGCATCAGCAGGGTTTCATCCAGGACGCCCACGCTGTGGCCGCCGCAGCGCGCCACCCCGCGCGAGTATTTCAGGCTGGCGCCCGCCACCGTGGCTGGCAAGGGTTCCAGCCGCTCCAGATCGACGGAATGAATGCCCTCGACCTCGTCCACCGGCAGCACCACGGCGCGGCCCGCGCCGCCGAAGATCAGCATGCGCGCGGCGCCGGCGCGCTCGCGCGGTTCGGGACCCGCCGCCTCCAACCCGAGCAGCCGCGCCAGCGACAGGCAGACTGTCAGCGTGCCGCGCACATTGGTCACGCCCAGCACCGCCGGGTCGCGCCGGTGCGGCAGCGGCAGGACGGGACGCGCGGCGGCCACCTCGTCCAGCGCCCGGGTCGGCAAGCCCAGCCATTCGCGGTGCAGACGGAATACCAGCAACGAGGCGCGCCGCAACGCGGGTTCGCCCGCCGTCGCGGCGGCGTCGCCGGCGGCATCGGCGCCCTCCAGCTCGACCTGCGGCGGCAGGCGGTCGAGGATGCGCCTGGCGGCGCTGGCGTACACCGGGCAATTGCGGCAGTGCACGTACTCGGGCAGTTTTGGACAGCTTTGGTCGCCGCGGATGCCGATGCGGTTCCAGCAGTCGTCCACGTCCGCCAGCGCGGCATGCAGTTCAGTCACGTCGGGCCTCCTGGCGCGCCGCGCGCGCCTGCAGCCTGCGCGCGCTCTCGTGGTCGCCTTCCGAGGCGACCAGCGCGGCCAGATGCAGCAGGGCTTCGCGATGATTGGGCTGCAGGTACAGGACCTTGCGGTAAGCGGCCTGCGCCTGGCGGGCATCGCCCGCCGCATCCTGCAGCAGGCCTTGCAGATAGAAGCCGTCGGCGCTCGCGCCATAGCGTTCCAGGTGCGCGCCGCAGCGCGCGATCGCGTCCTTCACGCGCCCCTGGTCCGCCAGCGCCTCGATCTGGCGCAGCGAGATTTCGGCCTCGGATTCCGATTTGGCCGCGACGGCTACGACCGGCGCGGCCGGCGGCGCCGCAGGGCGGGCCGGATGGGGCATGGGTCGGAGCGGCGCGGGCGGGCGCGGCGCGGGGACGCGCGATGCCGGCTGCGCCGGCAAGCCCGCGGGCTTGAACAGGGAGGCAGCGGCCGGCGCCGCATCGGGGCGCGGCCGCGCCAGGAAGGCGAAGCAATGCGGCATCGCCACCGGCGGCAACCGGCGCGCCGTGAGCAGGCTGGTTTCGGCCGGGCCCACGAACAGCACGCCATCCTCGCGCGTGTGACGCCTGAGCACCTGCACGGCGCGCTCCTGGGTAGCCTGATCGAAATAGATCAACAGGTTGCGGCAGAACACGAAGTCGTAGGCCGGCGCGTGAGCCAGCAGGCCGGCGTCGAACAGATTGCCCGACTGGAAGCGCACCCGCTCCATCACCTGCGCGGACAGCTGGTGGCCGTCGCCGGTCTCGGTGAAATAGCGGTCCCGGTAGTCCAGCGCGTCGCCACGGAAGGAATTGCGCCCGTACAGGCCCCGGCGCGCGAACTGGACCACGCGCTCGCTGATGTCCAGCGCATCGATCTGGAAGCGCGAGGCCGGCACGCCGGCGTCCAGCAGGGCCATGGCGATGGAATACGGCTCCTCGCCGCTCGAACAGGGCAGGCTCAGCACGCGCAGCACACGCTCGTCGGCCGCGCCTGCGCCGAACAGCCGCTCGCAGGCCAGCTGCGCCATCGCCTGCTGCGACTCCGGATAGCGGAAGAACCAGGTCTCGGGCACGACCACCGATTCGATCAGCAGCTGCATCTCGGCGGGCGAGGCCTGCACCCGCATCAGGTAGTCGCGCTCATCGTCCACGCCGGTCGCGCTCATGCGGTGGCGCACGGCGCGCTCGACCGCGGCCGCGCCGATCGAGCGGCTGTCCAGCCCCATCTTGCGCTTGAGCAGGCCGCTGAACTCGTCGACCAGCATCATGACGCCGCTCCCGGCCGCGCGGCATCGGGCGCGGGATACAGCAGCGCCCGCGCCTCGGGCGGCAACAGGTCATCGACGGTCACGGCCTGCACCATGCCGGCGGCGTCGGACAGGACCGGACCGAGATAGCGCGCCTGCCGGTTGTCCAGCGCCAGCGGCCGGAAAGCGGCCGGGTCGAAGTGCACGGTTTCGGTCGCCTGCTCCAGGATCAGCCCCAGCACCCGCTCGCCGCCCAGGGCCGGCGCGCGATAGCGCAGCAGCGCCAGCCGCGTGCTGGTGACAGTAGCGGCCTGGCCGCAGCCGGCCAGCGCGCTCATGTCGATGACCGGCACGCCCTCGCCGCGCCTGGACAACAGGCCCGCCACCCACGCCGGCGTGCCCGGCACGCGCTTGAGCGGACGCCAGCCCAGCACCTCGATGATGTCGGCCGCGTCGAGCGCATAGCGGTCCCGGCCGATGCGAAACAGCAGGTAAAGCCGTCGTCCCGTGGACGCGGCGGCCGGCGGCGCGGACAGGGATTCGGTCATGATGGCGGTCACACCTTGAAGCGGGACACGCCGCTGCGCAGGTCGTTGGCCACCAGCGTCAGTTCCTCGATGGCCAGGCTGGACTGGCGCAGCGATTCCACGGTCTGCTGCGCGGCGTCGCTGAGCTGCTGCAGGGCCTGGTTGATCTGCTCCGCGCCGGTGGCCTGGGCCTGCATGCCTTCGTTGACCATCTGCACGCGCGGCGCCAGCGTCTGCACCTGCTGGATGATCTGCGACAGCTGATCGCCGACCTGCTGCATGTCGGCCATGCCGCGCCGCACTTCCTCGGAGAACTTGTCCATGCCCATCACGCCGGCCGAGACCGAGGACTGGATTTCGCGCACCATCTGCTCGATGTCATAGGTGGCGACGGCGGTCTGGTCGGCCAGGCGGCGGATCTCGGTGGCCACGACCACGAAGCCGCGGCCATACTCGCCGGCCTTTTCCGCCTCGATGGCGGCGTTCAGCGACAGCAGGT
This sequence comes from Achromobacter sp. 413638, assembly GCF_043119405.1. Lineage (NCBI taxonomy): Bacteria > Pseudomonadati > Pseudomonadota > Betaproteobacteria > Burkholderiales > Alcaligenaceae > Achromobacter > Achromobacter sp. 413638. The sequence continues at coordinate 67,789 of NZ_JBICCO010000022.1, read as the reverse complement.
TGGTCTGGTCGGCCACCTTGGTGATCGTGGTCACGACCTGGGTGATGTTGCCGGCCTTCTCGTTCAGGATGGCCAGCTTGGCGTTGACCGAGCCGGCCGCGTCCACCACGTTGCGCATGGTGTCTTCCATGCGCGCCAGGCCGACCTGGCCGCTGCCGGCCAGCGAGGCGGTCTGCTCGGCCGCGCCCGACACCTCGGTCATGGTGCGCACCAGCTCGCGCGAAGTGGCGGAAATCTCGCGCGAGGTGGCGCCGATCTCGGTGGTGGTGGCCGCCACTTCGGACGCGGTGGCCTGCTGCTGCTTGGACGTGGCCGCGATTTCGGTGACCGAGGTGGCGACCTGCACGGCCGAGCGCTGGGTCTTGCCGACCAGGCCGGTCAGCTCGTCCACCATGCCGTTGAAGCCGGTTTCGATGGCGTTGAATTCGTCCTTGCGCGCCAGGCGCAGGCGACGGCTGAGATCGCCGCTGCCGGTCAGTTCCAGGGTGCGGACGATGTCGCGCATGGGATCGACGATGGCGCGCAACAGCAGGTAGCCGCAGATGATGGCCGCGACGATGGCCATGGCCAGCGAGATCAGCATGCCGTATTCGGCGGTGTCCACGGCCTTGCCGATGCTGGTGCTGGACAGGTCGGCCTGCGCCTTGTTGGCCGCCACGATCTGGGCGATCAATTCGCGTCCGGAATAGAAGGCGGGGCGCAACTCGGTCTTGATCCGGGCCTCAATGCGCGCCTGGTCGACCTGCCCGGAAGCGCCCAGGATGTCGCCGCGGATGCGCTTGTATTCCTGCAGCGCCTTCTCGAAGCTCTCGAACATCTTGATGTCGTCGGCGCGCGACATGGTGCGGCGGTAATGCTCGACGTTGGCATCGAGCGCCTGATCGCTTTTCGGCAGCGTGTCGAGCAGCGTGCGGCGCTCCTGCTCGGTGTCCGCGCGAAAGGCGTCCTGCAGCGCCACGAAGCCGCCGAACCAGGCCGAGCGGATCTCGGTGCTGTAGTACAGGCCCGGCACCGCGTCATCCCTGATGGTCATGGCCTCGGCCTCGATGTGCAGCAGCCGACGGTAGTCGACCACCACCATCAGCGTCATGATGGCCAGGATGACCAGGAAGCTGGCGAGGATGCGTTGGCGCAGAGTCAGATTCTTCATGCCGGGGGACCTTGTGCGAAAACGGCGCGGTCCGTCATGCGGGCCGCGCCGAGGGATGTTCCGGCGCCGCTTGCGGCGACGCTGGCCCCCCGTCCATTACGGAGGTGTTCAAAGATCCAACAATTATTGCAAAGCCGTCGCCGGCAAGCCATGAAAATAGGGGGGCAACCCCCAATAAAGCCCGTTCCCGTCGGGAAAAAGCAAAGCTCGGTTACAACGGGCTTGTCTTTTTCCCTGTCAGACCGTACCGAAGCCGGCAGTCCGGCCCCGGTTCTCGCGCCGTTCAACCGGCCCAGAGCGCCGTCGGCGGCCGGGCCGACACCCAGTCCCGCGCCTGCCCGTAAGCATGGGCCAACCGCAACACGTCGAGGTCGCCCTGGGGCGGCCCGATCAGCTGCAATCCCGCCGGCAGGCCGGCCTGGCCGAAGCCGGCCGGCACGCTGATCACCGGGCAGCCGGACAGCGTCCAGGGCGTCACCACCTCCATCCAGCGGTGGTAGGTGTCCATGTCGCGGTCCGCGATCCGCTTGGGCCAGTCCAGCTCGGCGTCGAAGGGAAAGACCTGGGCCGTGGGCACGGCCAGATAGTCGAACTCCTCGAACATGGCCAACACCGTCTGATACCAGGCGCTGCGCTCGGTGGATGCCTGATAGACCTGCTGCGCGGTCATGCCTGACAAGCCCTCCACTTCCCAGACCAGCGCCGGCTTGACCAGCGCGCGCTTGGCCGGATCCTGCAGCAGCGCCTGGAACTGGCCGCCCACCATCAGGTGGCGATGCACCAGCCAGATGCGCCACAGACGCTCGCCGTCGAACGGCACGCAATGGGCGTCGACCTCGCAGCCCACCGTCCGCAGATCCTCCAGCGCCGCCTCGCACAGCGCCAGCACCCCCGGCTCCATCGGCAGGTGGCCGCCCCAGTCGCCCAGCCAGCCGATGCGCTTGCCGCGCAGGTCGGCGTCCAGCGGCTGCGCGAACTGCGCCGGATCGCCGGTCAGCGACAAGGGCACGCGGCGGTCATGGCCGGCCAGCACCGACAGCATCAACGCCACGTCGCGCGGGCTGCGACCCATCGGCCCTTCGTAGGCCAGCTGCTTGAGGAACACTTCCGGCGCCGGGCCGTAGGGCACGCGGCCCGCCGAGGGCCGGAAACCGTAAACATTGCAGAAGCCCGCCGGATTGCGCAGCGAGCCGCCAAAGTCGCTGCCGTCGGCCACCGGCAGCATGCGCGCCGCCAATGCCGCGGCCGCCCCGCCGCTGCTGCCGCCGGCGCTGCGCGTCAGGTCATAGGGATTGCGGGTGATGCCGTAGACCTGGTTGTAGGTATGCGAACCCAGGCCGAACTCGGGCACGTTGCTGCGCCCGATGAAGATCGCGCCGGCCGCGCGCATGCGTTCGGCGATGATGGAATCGTGCGCCGTCACCTGATCCTTGAACACCAGTGAGCCCATCGACGTCACCATGCCGCGCACCGCCGTCAGGTCCTTGGGGGCCTGCGGCACGCCGTGCAGCCAGCCCCGCCAATGGCCGGCCGCCAGCTCGGCGTCACGGACATCGGCTTCGCGCAGCAGCGCGTCGCTGTCCCGGCGCGCCACGATGGCGTTGACCGCCGGATTGACGCGGTCGATATGCGTCAGATAGGCGGCCATGACTTCACGGCACGACACATGACGCTGGCGTATGGCATCCGACAGAGCCTGCGCCGACAGGGCGACGATATCGTTCAGGGCCGGCTGGGCGGCGGCTGCATGCATGCTTTTCTCCTTGTGGCGCGGCCTGCGGCGGCGCGCTGTCGTTTTGTCGGGCCGAGGCATCGTGGCCCCGGTCCCCGCGCATATACTACGCCGCGCGGCCGTTCGCGGCAGCGCGAAACTGCGGCGCCAGACATCGGACCGGCTCGGGCGCTCGAGTTGCGCGTGGTCCGAGGACGGGCCGCCGGCCGCGCATTCACGCAAATAGGAATTTATTTCGTTATCGCGAAAAGCGGGGGCAGTTTGCGTCGACGCACCGCCCTTCAGGGGAACAGGCGCTGCGCCAGATGGTCGATGAAGACCCGCAGCTTGGGAGAAACATGCCGGCTCGCCGGCCACAACGCCCACAAGGTGCCGTTGCCCCGGGTGCGCTCTTCCATCACGATGCGCAGACTGCCCTCGGCCAGCTCCCGGCGCACGGTGAAGTCCGGCAGGCAGACAATGCCCTGCGCGTTCAGCGCCAGGTGGATACGCATCTCCACGCTATTGCAGACCAGCGTCAGCGGCAGTTCGGGCGCCTGCGCCTCGGCCGCCGTCTTCAGCGGCCAGCGCTCGAGCCGGCCGGTGCTGGGATAGCGGTAATGCAGGCAGGCGTGGCGATGCAGGTCGGCGGCCTTGCGCGGCTCGCCGTGCTGGCGCAGGTACTCGGGCGACGCCACCAGGATGCGGCGGAACGCGCCCAGCCGCCGGCGCTTGAGCCCGGAATCGTCCATCTCGCCCGTGCGCACCACAGCGTCATAGCCGTCGCCGATCACGTCGACCATGCGGTCGGTGAAATCCAGGTCCAGCGATACGTCGGGATAGCGCTGCATGAACTCGGCGATGGCCGGCTCGAACAGGCCGCTGTAGCGCGGCAGGCTCACCCGCAGCTTGCCGCGCGGCGCATCGGACGCCTCTGACAGCTCCAGCTCGGCCGCTTCGACCTCGCACAGGATGCGGCGGCAGCGCTCCAGGAACATCTCGCCTTCCGGCGTCAGCGCGATATGCCGCGTGCTGCGGTGGAACAGCCGCACCTTCAGCCGTTCCTCCATGCGCGCCACGCTCTTGCCCACCGCCGATGGCGACACGCCCAGCACGCGTCCCGCCTCGGAGAAACTGCGCGTTTCCGCCACCAGCACGAACACGCTGATGCCGCTCAGGCTGTCCATCGCTACCGCTCCCTGGCTTGCCGCGACGGTGCCGCGGACTTCTGCATTACGGACTTCAATGTCCTGAATATTCGGAATACTAGCCTGTTTTTCTTTAACGGCCAGCCCCCTATTCTTGCCGGGACCGTGGCGCCAGGCGCGCCTCTCCTCTTGGCTTCCCGCAACATGACGACTGACCCGAACTCCGTTTCCTCGACTTCCCGGCGCTGGCTGCAGCTGCTTTCCGCCTGCCTGACCGCCCTGCTCATTCCGCTCTGCTTCACCGGCCCGGCCGTGGTGCTGCCGTCCATCAGCCAGGCCCTGGGCGGCACACCCGTCGAGCTGAACTGGGTGCTCAACGGCTACATCCTGGCCTATGGCAGCGTCATCATGGTGGCCGGCAGCCTGGTCGACCTGATCGGCCCGCGCCGCGTCTGGCTGCTGGGACTGGCGCTGTTCTGCGCCGCCACTTTCCTGCTGCCGCTGGCGCCGTCGGTCTTCTGGATGGACGTGCTGCGGCTGGTCCAGGGCACGGGCGGCGCGGCCGCCTTCGCCGCCGCCATGTCCTCGCTGGCGCCGCTGTTCCACGGCGCGGCGCGCGCCCGCGCCTTCAGCCTGCTGGGCACCACCTTTGGCATCGGCCTGTCCTTCGGTCCGCTGGCCTCCGGCTGGCTGGTGGAAGCAGCGGGATGGCATTGGGTGTTCCTGGCCACCGGCCTGGTCGGCCTGCTGGGCGCGGCGCTGGTGGCGGCCAGCGTGCGCGCGGCGCCCGCCGGCATGCGCGGCCGGCTCGACTGGCGCGGCGCGCTGTGCTTCACCGGCGCGCTGGGCCTGTTCACCTGCGGCATGCTGCTGGCGCCCGAAACCGGCTGGCGCAGCCCCGGCGTGCTCGCCGCGCTGCTGGCCTCGGCCGTGCTGGCCGTGGCCTTCGTGCGCGTCGAGCGCCGCATCGCCAGCCCGCTGCTGGAGCTGGGCCTGTTCCGCAACGCCCGCTTCGTCGGCGTGCAGGCGCTGGCCGCCTCGCCCGCCTTTCTTTTCATCGCGCTGATCGCCATGCTGCCGGGACGCTTCATCGGCATGGACGGCTACGGCGCGCTGGCGGCCGGCCAGCTCATGATCGGCCTGGCCGCGCCGCTGCTGGTCGTGCCCTTCCTGGCCGCGCTGCTGACGCGCTGGTTCAGCCACGGCCTGCTGTCGGCGGCGGGCCTGCTGGTCGCGGGCGGCGGCCTGCTCATGCTGGACGACGCCCTGGCGCAAGGCGGCGGCCTGCTCCTGCCCATGGGCCTGATCGGCGCCGGCATCGGCCTGCCCTGGGGCCTGATGGATGCGCTGGCGGTCAGCGTGGTGGACAAGGACAAGGTCGGCATGGCCACCGGCATCTTCAACACGGTGCGGGTGTCGGCCGACGGCGTGGCCATCGCGGTGCTGAGCGCGCTGCTGGCCTTCCTGATCCAGGCGCGGCTGGGCGCGGCGCTGCCCGCCGACCCCGCGTTGGCCCTGGCCGCGAACCGCGCCGCGCTGGGTCAGCTGGCCGAGGCGTCCGCCCTGCTGCCGGGCGCGGCCGACCTGCTGCGCCAGAGCTACGGCCAGGCCTTCGGCATCGTGCTGCGGGTGCTGGCGGCCATCGCGGCGCTGACCGCCGTGCTGATCTACGCGCTGCTCGGCAGGCGCGAAGGCGCGCTCGCCGGCGGCCGGGTCACGGCCTGAGCGTCCGCCCTGCCCCGGGAGCATGCGTGCCGCCGGGACCGGCCCGCCCCGCTCGCCGCGAGGCGCGACTTGCCCGCCGCCACGCTTGCGCCAGATCAAGCCGGGTCGCTGTGGCGCGCTCTAAGATCGCCTGCCTTCACTTCCGCCCGGAGACGATCCTGGACACGCCGCCCCTCTGCACTGAAGACGATATCCGGGACCTGGTCGAGACCTTCTATGGCAAGGTCCGGTCCGACGCGCTCCTGGGACCGGTGTTCAACGGCATGGTCCACGACTGGGACGAGCACCTGACGCGGCTGTCGGATTTCTGGTCGGCCGTGCTGCTGGGCACGCGGCGCTTTGCCGGCATGCCCATGCCCACGCACGTGGCCATGCCCAATCTCAGCGCCGCCTTGTTCGAACGCTGGCTGGTCCTGTTCGGCCAGACCACCGCCGCGCTGCCCAACCGCCCGATGGCCGACGCCGCGATGCAGATGGCGCAGCGCATGGCGCGCAGCCTCTGGTACGGCTACCAGCTGAGCCGCGATCCCAGCCTGCCGCTGGCCGAGTTGCGGCCGGCCACGCCGCCCCACTGACGACGGCCGGACAACACTCCGCAGCGTTCCCGGCCAACCGCGCTCAGCGCAGCGTCCACCAGGCCGGCAGCAGCGCGCGCACCTTGGCGCGGCGGTAGCGGTCGTCGATCAGGTGCACCGTGCCGCTGTCGTGCTCCGTGCGGATCACGCGGCCGGCCGCCTGCACCACCTTCTGCATGCCCGGGTACAGATAGGCGTAGTCGTAGCCGTGTTCCTGGCCATAACGCGCGTCCAGCAGGCGCCGCATGTTCTCGTTCACCGGATTGACCTGCGGCAGCCCCAGCGTGGCGATGAAGGCGCCGATCAGCCGCTTGCCGGGCAGGTCCACGCCCTCGGCGAAGGCGCCGCCCAGCACCGCGAAGCCCACGCCGCGCCCCTCTTCCGTGAAGCGCGCCAGGAAGGCCGCGCGGCTCGCCTCGTCCATGCCCGGCGTCTGCTGCCAGACCGGCACCTGCGGATGGCGCGCGCGCATCAGTTCGGCCACCCGCGCCAGATAGTCGAAGCTGCTCAGGAAACCCAGGTAGTTGCCCGGCCGGCTGGCGTACTGGCTGGCGATCAGGTCCGCGATGGGCTCGAGCGAACGCTCGCGGTCGCGGTAGCGCGTGGACACATGGCCGGCCACTCGCACGTCCAGCTGCTCGGCCCGGAACGGCGCGGCCACGTCGATCCAGTCGGTGGCGGCGGGCAGGCCCAGCGTGTCCTGGAAGAAGCGCGGCGGACTGAGCGTGCCCGAGAACAGCACCGTGGCATGCGCGGTCGCGAAGCGCCCGGCCAGGTGCGGCGCGGGAATCACATTGCGCACGCAGAGCGTGGACAGCGGCGTCTTGGCGCCGGCCGCGCCCGGCTGCGCCAGCGTGGCGTCGAACAGCGCGTGCGGGCCGAACAGCTCGGCCAGGCGCTGGAAGTGCAGCGCCTCGAAATGGAAGGCCAGCACCGGATCGTCCTGCGCCAGCGGCATCTCGGCCAGCGCCTCGGTGATCGCCGCCGTGGCCTTCTGCAGCGCGGCCAGCACGCCCGCCGGCGGCGCGTCATAGGCCTGGTACGGCTCGGCCTGCTTGCGGTTGAAGGCCTGCCAGGAGCGGTGCAACCCGTCCAGCGCCATCTTCAGCGGCTTGGGCGCGGCCTGGCGCGCGCCGGCCAGCGTGGCCTGCGACAGCTCGGCGGTGTACATGCGACGCGCGCGGTCGACCAGGTTATGCGCCTCGTCCGCCAGCACTGCGACCTTCCACTGACTGGCCTGCGTCAACGCGTGCAGCATGGCCGTGGCGTCGTAGTAATAGTTGTAGTCACCCACCACCACGTCGCTCCAGCGCGTCAATTCCTGCGCCAGGTAATAGGGGCAGACGTCGTGCGCCGCCGCGACCTGGCGCAGCGCGGCGGCGTCCATGCGGCCGTGCGCCAGCGCGCCGGCGCGGGCCCGCGGCAGGCGGTCGTAGAAGCCTCGCGCCAACGGGCAGGACTCGCCATGGCACGCCTTGTCCGGATGCTCGCAGAGCTTGTCGCGCGCCTGCAGCTCCAGCACCCGCAGGCCGAGCGCGGCCGGCTGCGCGTTCAGCGTGTCCAGCGCCTGCAGCGCCAGCGCGCGGCCCGGCCCCTTGGCGGCCAGGAAGAACAGCTTGTCCAGGCCGGCCTCGGGCGCGGCCTTGAGCAGCGGAAACAAGGTGCCCAGCGTTTTGCCGATGCCGGTCGGCGCCTGCGCCAGCAGGCAGCCGCCATCGCGCGCCTTGCGGTAGGCGGCCACCGCCAGCTCGCGCTGGCCGCTGCGGAATTCGTGCGGAAAGCGCAGTGCCTCCAGCGCCGCGTCGCGCGCGCCCCGGTGCGCCTGCTCCTGCCGCGCCCAGGCCAGGTAGCGCTCGCACTGCGCGTTGAAGAACGCCTCCAGCTCGGCCGCCGGATGCGTCTCGGCCAGCATGGTTTCCTCTTCGGTGGCGACGTTGAAATACACCAGCGCCACCGTCAGGCTGGGCAGGCCGCGCGCCTGGCACAGCAGATGGCCGTAGACCTTGGCCTGCGCCCAGTGCGCGGCGCGGTGGTTCTCGCGCACGCTGTCCAGGCGTCCACGATAGGTCTTGATCTCTTCCAGGCGCTTGGCGGCGGGGTCGTAGCCGTCGGCGCGGCCGCGTACCAGCAGTTCGCCGTATTCGCCGGACAGGGCAATCTCGGTTTCATAGCCGGGGCCGCGCCGGCCCGTCACCACGCCGTGCCCGGCCACGCCTTCCTGGCCGGTCGGCGCGGGCGTGAAGCGCAGGTCCAGGTCGCCGGCACGCGCGGTGAACTCGCACAGCGTGCGCACGGCGGCCACGCAGCTCATCGGCCTTCTCCCTGCGAGGCGGGCGCGACGTCCATGTCCTGCCAGCGCACATGGCAGACGCTGACGGGCATGCCGTGCGACAGGCAATAGTCCAGCCAGCGGATCTGGTTGTCCTGCAGCTTGTCGCCGGGACCCTTCACCTCGACCAACTCATAGCGCTTTTCATCCGGCCAGAAGCGGATCAGGTCAGGCAGGCCGGAACGGTTGGTCTTGACGTCGGACAGCAGGCGCTCGAACACGCGCTTCAGGTGAGCCGCCGGCACGCAATCCAGCGCCAGCGCCAGCAGCGGTTCGGACAGCGCGTCCCAGGATACGAAGGGAGACTGCAGGCCCTGCTTGTCGCGGTAGCGGCGCCCTATCTCGTCGCGATACTCCGGCGTGTCCAGCAGCGCGAGGCAGGCCTGGAACTGCGCGGCGCGGCGCGCCGGAAAATCGGGCGCGCCCAGGTCGGCGGGACCGCGCTGGAACGGATGGAAGAATGCGCCCGGCACCGGCGCGAACACCGCCGGCCAGCACAGCAGGCCGAACAGCGCGTTGAACAGCGTGTTCTCGACATAGTGCGCCGGCGCCTCGTCGCGGTGCCAGTGGTCGCGCACGGCCAGTTCCACCGGCAGGCCGTCCGCCGGCCGGGGCAGCACCAGGTCGTGACGCGGCGCGGCGCGCAACCCGGCGGCCGGCGGTCGGGGCTGGCCCAGCGCCCGCCGCAGACGCGGCAACATGCGCGCCACCCGCTGCGCTTCCTCTTCGCTTTCAGGCGCGGCCAGGGCCTGTTCCGCCAGCGCCAGCGCCTCGGGCAGCAATGCCATGCGTTCGTGCACGCGGATGCGGCGGTGGCGCGCGCCCGGATAGGCGCATTGCGCGTACACCCGTTCCGCCGCCGGCCAGTCGCCCGCCCGTTCGCAGGCCTGGCCGATGCGCAGCAGCACCTTGGCGCGGCGCTGCTCCAGCCAGCGATTGGCGCTGGCGCAGGCCTGGACCTGAGCCAACAAGGCGTCCAGCCGCGCGTCCGTCGCCGCCAGCGGCGTCTCGTCCAGCGCCGCGCGGCAGGCATGCAAAGCCAGGTAGCGGTCCACGTCGGCGCGCGACTGGAATGCGCGCGAGGCCGCGTCGAAAGGCACGCTCTCGTACTGGAACACGCCCAGGTCGGCCAGCACGAACTCCGACCAGTCCTGATGCAGGTTGCCGAAGAACATCAGCCGGAAGCGCTCGCAGACCTCGCCCGCCATCAGGCGCCAGACGGCTTCGCCGGCGTCCGGATGCCAGTCCCGATAGGGTTTCGCGTCGGGCTGCCGGGCGCGCAGCGCGTCCAGCAGCTCGGCCTTGCGCGCCGACGCGGGAAGATGGGGAAACAGCCGCAGCAATTCGGGCTTGGTATGCAGGCCGAACAGTTCATCCGGCGTCATGGCCGCGTCCCGGTCCAGCCAGCCCAGCGCCTCCAGCGGCGCGGCGGCCGTCTCGGCCGGGCCGATTTCCTCGTAGATCAGGCCGCTGGCGCGGAACCACGGCCCGCGCCGCAGCAGCAACCGCGCCAGCAGCGCCTGCGACGGCTGCGGCAAGGCCGCGTAGTCGGCGACGAAACGGCGCTGCGGCTCGTCCAGCACATCGTCATAGCGCTCGGCCACCCAGGCCAGCGCGCGCTGGAAGTTGTGCAGGTAGTAATAACGGTGCGGAGGAAACATCGGCCGGGCCGGCGGGCTGGGAGTGACGGGATGGCCGCGAGCGCGGCCCTGTCAGTTCCAGGCCCCGGCAAAATACTGGATGGATATCCACATATTACCTTGATTGCCGGCCGGGGCGCGATCGTCTCGCGGGCGGTGAAGTCGCCCGAAGACTGCTATTTCCTGGTGATCAGGCCGCTCATGTACTGATTCAGATCGCGGAAGTCCTGGACCGTCCAGGCGTGCGGCGCCAGCTTCACGCCATTCTCCCGCAGCGTCCTGGGTATCAGGTCGCCATTGGGCCGCAGGATGACCGAGGAAACGATGACGCCCGGATAGTCGGTCAGGCGTTTCCGGAACGCGGCCGTCGTCAGGTCGGGCGTCGGCGGATTGCTCTTGTTGGCCAATGGCCCTGTGCCCTTGGCATCCGCGCCGTGGCACATCGCGCATCGCGCCAGGAAGAGCTTTTTCCCATTGCCGGCATCCGCGAAGGACGGCGATGCCTGGACAAGCAGGGAAACGCCCAGCGCGGCGATACAGAGTGCTTTCATTATTTTGCTGCTCGGAGGGTGCGGATTTGATCCGCCCCCGGTGAATTGGGGCGGCAATCATAGCAGCCGCGCACCCGATCCGGCTCAGCCGTCCAAGGTGAATTGCGGCAGCGCGATATCGTCCGACACCCGCTCGAAGCAGACCCGCACGCGGCTGCCGATGCGCACCGCCTCCGGCGGGCTGTCGACGATGTTGGCCATCATGCGCACGCCCTCGTCCAGGTCGATCGCCGCGACCACGTAGGGCACCCGCTCGCCGAAGGCCGCGCCGGCGCCGCGCCGGTTGATGGTGTAGGTGTACACGGCGCCCTTGCCGCTGCATTCGATCCAGTCCAGGTCTGCCGACAGGCAGGCCGTGCAGAATTCGCGCGGGAAGAACTGGCGCGCCTTGCAATGGGCGCACTGCTGGATCACCAGGCGGCCCTCCCTGGCCGCGTCCCAATACGGCTGGGTGATGCGGGTGGGTTGCGGCAGCGGACGTTGCACGGTTTCCATGGTCAGGCTCCGAGAATCAGGGTGGTATTGCAGGAAAACACCAGGCCGGGCGCGTGCACCAGCGCCAGCTCGGCCTTGGGCAGTTGCCGCTCGCCGCATTCCTTGCGCAGCTGGTGCACCGCTTCGAGCAGCAGCAGCATGCCGAACTGCCCGGGATGGTTGTAGGACAGGCCGCCGCCCGAGGTGTTGATGGGAAAGTCCCCGCCCGGCGCCAGCCGGCCGCCGGCCACGAATGCGCCGCCCTCGCCGCGCTTGCAGAAGCCCAGTTCTTCCAGCGACTGAATCACGCCGATGGTGAAGTGGTCATAGATCTGCACCACGTCAATGTCCTGGCGCGTGACGCCGGCCATCGCCAGCGCCGCGTCCGCCGTCGCCGCCACGTTGGTGTCGAGCCAGTCGGAAGTATTGAACGGCGTGTAGTGATGCGAAAAGGACTCGGCGATGCCCAGCACATGCACCGGCGGACGGCGCAGTGAGCGGGCGCGCTCGGCCGTGGTCAGGATGAAGGCGCCGCCGGCATCGGTCACCAGGCAGCAGTCGCGCTGGCGCAGCGGGTCCGCGATCAGGCGCGAGGCCATCACCTCGTCGATCGACGTGTCCTCGCGCCGGTAGGCATGGGGATTGAGCTGCGCCCATCTGCGCGCCGCCACCGCCACTTCCGCCAGGTCGCGATGGGTGGTGCCGTAGCGCTGCATGTGCAGCTGCGCCACCATCGCGTAGTAGCCAATGGGACTGAGCTGGCCATAGGGGGTGATGAATTGCCCGCGCGGCATGCGCATGTCCTCGGGCGCGCCGCCGACCTTGCGCGAGCCGTCCGACAGCTGGGTGCTGCCGTAGGCCACCAACGCCACCTCGCACATGCCCGCCTGGATCGCCGCCATCGCGTGGCGCACGTGCATGACGTTGGACATGCCGCCGACGCTGGTCGAATCGACGTAGCGCGGACGGATGCCCAGGTATTCGGCCAGCTGCAGGCCGGCGAACTTGTCGTCGACATGGGCAAACACCCCGTCCACGTCCTTGAGCGCCAGGCCCGCGTCGCGCAGCGCGCGGGCCGCCGCCTGCGCCTGCAGGTCCAGCGACGTCATGCCGGGCACCTTGCCCAGGTCCGATTCGGCGGCGCCGACGATGGCGACCGGTTTGGAAGATTTCATGGATGGTCCTCAGCCTGTTGTGCTCAGAGCGTCCGGGCGATCAGCTCGCGCATGATCTCCGAGGCGCCCCCGTAGATGCGGTTCGGCCGGACGTCCGTGTACGCCCTGCCGATCGGGTATTCGCGCATGTAGCCGTAGCCGCCGTGGAACTGCAGCAGATCGTCGATGGCGCGGGTGGCCTCGGCCGCCCACAGCTTGGCCATGGCCGCGCCGGCCGCGTCCAGCTCGCCGTCCAGGTACTGGCGCACGCAGCCGTCGACGAATGCGCGGGTGGCGGCGGCCAGCGTCTTGATGTCGGCCAGCTTGAAGCGGATGTACTGGTTGTCGAGCAGCGCCTTGCCGAACGCCTGGCGCTGCCTGGCGTAGTCCACCGTCCATTGCAGCGCGCTTTCCAGCGCCATGGCGCAGCGCGCGGCGATCATCAGCCGTTCGCGCGCCAGCTCCTTCATCATGTAGCCAAAGCCCTGCCCCGGCTCGCCCAGCAGGTCCGCGTCGGGCACCAGCACGTCCTGGAAGAACAGCTCGGCGGTGTCCTGGGCGCGCTGGCCGACCTTGTCCAGCAGCCGGCCGCGCGTGAAGCCCGGCGTGGCCGCGTCCACCCAGAACAGGCTGATGCCGCGCGCGCCGGCCGCCGGATCGGTCTTGGCCGCCACCAGCACGCGGTCGGCGTGAAAGCCGTTGGTGATGAAGGTCTTCTGGCCGTTGAGCAGATAGCCGCCGTCGACGCGGGCCGCCGTGCTGCGGATGGCCTTGACGTCGCTGCCCGCGCCGGGCTCCGTGATCGCCAGCGAGGCCACCGTGTCGCCGCGCGCCATGGCCGGCAGATGCCGCAGCTTCTGGTCCTCGGTGCCGAAATTGAGCAGGTACGGCGCCACGATGTCGGAATGGGTGGTGAAGCCTGTCACGCCGGTGGCCAGCGCGCGGGCGATCTCCTCCACCACGGCCAGCGTGTGCAGGAAATCGCCCCCGCCGCCGCCATACGATTCCGGCGTGCTGGGCAGCAGCAGGCCGGCCTGGCCGGCCTGGCGCCACAGCTCGCGCGGCACCATGCCCTCATGCTCCCATTGCTCATGGTGCGGCGTGATCCGCTCGGCGATGAAACGGGCGACCATGTCGCGGTACAGCTCGTGCTCGGGCGCGAACAGCGTGCGTTTCGGATTCATGCGTGTTCCTTGCTTGTCATCGGGCGATGCCCTCCCCGGCCGGCCAATAGCGCTGCTTGACCAGCCGCTTGAGCAGCTTGCCGGTCTCGGTGCGCGGCATGTCCGCGGAGAAGTCCACGCTCTTGGGGCACTTGATGGGAGACAGGCGGGCGCGGCAATAATCGATCAGCGCCTGCGCCAGCGCCGGGCCCGCGTCCGACGGTTCGCGCAGTTGCACCACGGCCTTGACCGCCTCGCCGAACTCGGCGTCCGGCACGCCGATCACGGCCACGTCGGCCACGGCCGGATGCGTGCACAGCAGGTTCTCGGCTTCCTGCGGATAGATGTTCACGCCGCCCGACACGATCATGTTGGACAGCCGGTCCGTCAGGTACAGATAGCCGTCCGCGTCCAGGTAGCCGATGTCGCCATAGGTGGCCCAGCCGCGCGCGTTGTAGGCTTTGCGCGTCTTGGCCGGATCCTTGTGGTATTCGAAGGCGCCGCCGCCCGAGAAATAGATGACGCCCGGCTGCCCCGGCGGCAGTTCCCGCTCGCCGTCCTCGCTGACGATATGCACCCGGCCGAACTCGGGCCGGCCCACCGAGCCGGGATGCGCCAGCCATTCCTCGGAGCCCAGCGAGGTGCGCCCGACCAGCTCGGTGCCGCTGTAGTACTCGTACAGGATCGGCCCCCACCAGCGGATCATGGCCTGCTTGACCTCGGCCGGGCACGGCGCGGCCGCGTGCACCGCGTAGCGCAGCGAGGACAGGTCATGGCGCGCGCGTTCCTCGTCCGGCAGGCGCAGCAGCCGGATGAACATGGTCGGCACCCATTGCGAATGCGTGACCCGGTGCACGGCGATCGCCGCCAGCGCGGCGGCGGCGTCGAACTTCTCCAGCATCACGCAGCTGCCGCCGGCGCGCAGCACGGCCATGTTCCAGCGCACCGGCGCGGCATGGTAGAACGGCGCGGTGGACAGGTAGACCGTGTCCGGGCCGAAGGCCTTCCAGGCGCTGCTGGGCGCCTCGCCGACGCGGAAATAGCGGTTGGCCTGCGCCAATGGGCGCTTGATGCCCTTGGGCAGGCCGGTGGTGCCGGAGGAATACAGGAAATCCGTGCCCTCGGGCGTGTCCGGCAGCGACACGTCCTCGGGCTGACGCGCCAGCCAGTCTTCGTAGTCCGCCGCGCCCGCCGCCGCGCCGTCCATCGAGATCCGGATCACGCCCGCCGCGTCCAGCCGGGCCGGATCGAGTTCGGCCTGGGTATGGCTGGAATGGAACAGCACGCGCGCATCGCAGTCCGCGATGATGTACTGCGCCTCTTCGCGCTTGAGGTGGCGGCTGATGGTCGTGTAGTACAGACCGATGCGATGCGCCGCCCACAGCAGCTCAAAGTAGCGCGGATGGTTTTCCAGGAAGACCGCGACCACGTCGCCCGTGCGCAGGCCCGCCGCCAGCAGCGCGGCCGCGCAGCGCCGGCTGCGCTGCTCCAGCTCGCGCCAGGTCACGGTCGCGCCCGAGGGCAGCATGCGGTAGGCGACGCGGTCCGGCATCTGGCGGGCGTAGGCCACGATCGGCGGGATGTTGCGGGTTTCCTCGTTCATGCCGCCAGCTCCGCCACGCCGTTGTTCAGCACCGCCACGCCACGCTCCTGCGCCCAGGCGCGGAACTGCAGCCGCCCGCCATCGCGCCAAATGTCCACGCGCAGCGTTTCGCCGGGAAAGAACGGCGCGGAAAAGCGCGTGGCGATGCTAGCCAGGCGCTTGCCGCCCTGGCCGCAGGCCCGCGCCAGCGCGCGGCCGGCCATGCCATAGGTGCACAGCCCATGCAGGATGGGCCGGTCGAAGCCCGCCTCGCGCGCCATGCGCGGCACGGCGTGCACCGGGTTGAGGTCGCCATTCAGCCGGTACAGCAGCGCCTGCTGCGGCAGCGTGGGCAGCAGCACGGACTCGTCGGGCGCGCGCTCCGGCGGCGCCGGCAGCGCCGGCGGCGGTTCGTCGCCCGCGCCGAAGCCGCCATCGGCGCGGCAGAACGACACGTGCTCGACGGTGGCCAGCGGCTGGCCGCTGCCGGCGTCGGAAATCTCGCGCGCCGTGACCACCAGCGCGCCCTTGCCGGCGCCCTTGTCGACCACGCGCGTGACGCGGGTCCGGCTGCGCACCTCGGCCTGCGCGGGCAAGGGGGCATGGAACGCCATGCGGTGCTCGCCGTGCAGGATGCGCAGCCAGTCGATGCCGGTGGCCGGATCGGCCGCCCAGCCGTTGGGCGCGCCCACCGTGGCCAGGAAGGTGGGCGCCACCGCCGTGTCCTGTTCATGCACGTAGCGCAGCTCGGCTTCGTCCAGCGGATCGCCGCCATAACCCAGTCCCAGCGCATAGATCATGCAGTCGCGCGCGGTGTAGCGGTCGACGCGGTCGTCGAACGTCCATGCCCGCAGGCGTTGATAGTCGATAGCCATTGCCTCTCCTTGTGCGTCGCGGGCCGGCGCCGGAACGCCGCCCGCCCCGCCGTCACTCCGCCTTGATGCCGGCGGCCTTGATGATCTTTTCCCAGCGGACCTTTTCCGAGCGGATGAAGCCGTCGAACTCGGCCGGCGTGCCGCCCTGGACAATGCCGCCCTGCTGCGCCAGCTGCTGCTTCACGTCCGGGTCGGCCAGCGCGGCGTTCAGCGCTTCGTTCAGGCGGGCGACCACGGCCGGCGGCGTCTTGGCCGAGACCAGCACGCCCAGCCAGGCGCCGACGTCGATGTCCGGGTAGCCCTGCTCGGCCAGTGTCGGCACGTCGGGCAGGATCTGGCTGCGCTCGCGCGTGGTCACGGCCAGCGCGCGCAGCCGGCCCGCCTTGACCAGCGGCGCCACGGTGATGACGTTCTCCACCGTGAAATCGACTTGTCCGGCAAGCAGGTCGTTGGTGGCGGGCGCCGCGCCCTTGTACGGCACGGTGACGGCGGCGATGCCGAGGCGGTTCTTCAGCAGTTCGCCGCCCAGGTGGCCCGAGGTGCCGATCATGGACACCGCCATCGACAGGCCGCCGGGCTTGTCCTTGGCATGGGCGCGGAAGTCCGCCAGCGTCTTGACCGGCGAGCTGGCGTTGACCACCAGCGCGTTCGGCATGGTGATGACGCGCGCCACCGGCGCGAAATCCTCCATGCGGTAAGGCAGCTTGTCGTAGAGCGTGTAATTGACCGCGTTCGGTC
Source organism: Achromobacter sp. 413638 (assembly GCF_043119405.1). NCBI lineage: Bacteria > Pseudomonadati > Pseudomonadota > Betaproteobacteria > Burkholderiales > Alcaligenaceae > Achromobacter > Achromobacter sp. 413638. The sequence goes on along the minus strand of NZ_JBICCO010000022.1, from coordinate 50,974 downwards.
CGCTGCTGCCCATGATGAGCGTGTAGCCGTCCGGCTCGGCCCGCAACATGCTCTGCATGCCCAGGATGCCGGCGGCGCCGGCCACGTTCTCGACCACGACCGGTTGCTTGAGCAGCTCGGACAGCTTCTTGCCGACCACGCGGCTGGTGATGTCGAGGATGCCGCCCGGCGAGCTGGGCGCGATCAGCCGCAGCGGCTTGTTGGGGTAGTCGCCGGCCGCCCGGGCGGATGGCGGCAGGGCAAGGCCGGCCGTCAGGCCGGCCAGCAGCGCCAGCGCGGCGCGTCTGGATACGTTCATGGTGGAGTCTCCTGTGTTTTTTTCTTGTGGTCCGGCCGCGCTCAGTTCACGGTCAGTCCGGTGGCCTGCACCACGTCCCGCCACTTGCGCTCTTCCGCCGCCAGGAAGGCCCTGGCCTCGTCCGGGCCGCCCGTCAGCGGACGCGCATAAATGCGGTCCATGAATTCGCGCACATCGGGTTCGCGGTTGATCTGCGCGACCGCCTCGGTCAGCGTCTTCAGGACCGGTTGCGGGATGCGCGCCGGCGCCGCCAGGAAATAGACGGCTTCCACGTCATAGCCTTTCAGCCCGCCCTCCTCGATGGTGGGCAGGTCCGGCATGGCCTTCATCCGTTCGCGCCCGGTCACGGCCAGCGCCTTGAGCTTGCCCGACTGCACCAGCGGAATGGCCGTGGAAACGCTGCCGAACATCATGTCGACGGTGCCCGAGACCAGATCCACCTCGGCCGGCGACACGCCCTTGTAGGGCACGTGGGTCATGTCCACGCCAGCCATCACCTTGAACAGCTCGCCCGCCAGATGGATGGAAGACCCCATGCCGGCCGAGCCGAAGGTCAGCTTGCCGGGCGACTTGCGGGCCTCGCGGACCAGATCGGCCACGCCGTTCAGCCGCGAGGCCGCCGGCACCACCAGGATGTTCGGGGTCGACGCCACCATGCCGATCGGCATCAGGTCGCGCTCCCAGTCATAGGGGTTGCGCTGCATCGCCGCGTTGGCGGCCACGTAGTTCGCCGCCATCGCGATCGTGTAGCCGTCGGCCGGCGCCTGCGCCAGGGCCTGGATGGCGATATTGCCGCCGGCGCCGGGCCGGTTCTCCACGATGAACGTCTGGTTGAACTTCTCGCCGAGCTTCTTGGCGTACAGCCGGGCCAGCAGGTCGGTGGCGCCGCCCGGCGCGAAGCCGACGTACAGGCGCACCGGCTTGTCCGGATAGGCGCCGGCGCCGCTGGCCGCGCCCGTCGCGGCCAGGCTCAGCACGGCGGCCAACAGTCCCTTCAACATTGCCATGGGTGGATCTCCTGAGAGGATGGAAGGCATGCCGGGCGCTGCTTATTTATCCGACATGCCAAACACTATACCCGCACATCGGATTTAATTGTCAACTTTTACGGCTGTGTGTATATTGATTCGGCATCTCGTATGATTAACACAGCGGACGCCGAGGCGGCCAGCCCGCCGCGCGGCCAGGAAAAGGGAACCGAAACATGGATTTGCAGCTCACCGGCAAAGTCGCCGTCATCACCGGATCCGGCCGCGGCATCGGCTACGCCTCGGCCCTGGCGCTGGCGCGCGAAGGCGCGCGCATCGTGATCACCGACATCGACCCCGACTCCGTGCGCCAGGCTGTCGCCGGCTTGAAGGAAGCCGGCTTCGAGGCCATCGGCGCCGTGCTGGACGTCTGCGACGACGGCCAGGTGCGGGCCATGGCCGACGAGGCAGCGCGCGCCTACGGCGGCATCGACATCCTGGTCAACAACGCCGGCTTCACCCGCGACAAGTATCTGCTCAAGATGCCGGAAGCGGACTGGGACGCCGTGGTCGACACCATCCTGAAAGGCGCCTACCACTGCACCCGGGCGGCCCTGCCCTCCATGATGGAAAGAAAGTGGGGCCGCGTGATCAACATCGCCTCGCGCGCGCACTGGGGCAACCCCGGCCAGACCAACTACTCCGCCGCCAAGGCCGGCCTGATCGGCTTCACCCGCGCGCTGGCGCTGGAGCAGGGCAAGTTCAACATCACCGCCAACGCCATCGCCCCGGGCCTGATCGAAACTCCGCTGGTGCGCGGCCTGTCCACCTACGACATGCTGCGCGCCAACGCGCTGGCGCGCCAGCCGGTCCAGCGCCTGGGCGTGGTCGAGGACATCGCCGACGCGGTCGCCTTCCTGGCCTCGGAGCGCGCCTCGTTCATCACCGGCGAACTGCTGCACGTGACCGGCGGCCGCTATGCCTCGTGACGCCCTCGTTCCCGCCATCGCCCCCGGAGCCGCCCATGCCTGAAGCCCCTGCCTGCGGCCCGCTGGACGTCGGCCATGTGTTCGAGTCCGCCGGCCGCACCATCACCGAGAGCGACATCGTCGGCTTCGCCTGCCTGTCGGGCGATTTCAACCGGCTGCACGTCGACCACGAATACGCCAAGGGCACGCCCTTCGGGCAGCGCATCGCCCACGGTCTGCTGGTGCTGTCGGTGCTGTCCGGCCTGACTACCCAGTCCAGCGGCTACCGCCGCCTGGAGCCCCATGTGCTGGCGCTGATCGATCTGCATTGCCGCTTTCCGAAGCCGACCTTCATCGGCGATACGATCTTCGTGCGGGTGACGGTGGCCGAAAGGACCGCCAACCACCGCCCCGGCAAGGACAAGGTGGTATTCCGGCGGGAAGCCATCAACCAACGCGGCGAAGTCGTGGCGCAAGCCGATTTCGCCATGCTGATGCGGCCCATGGAGAGCCAGGCATGAAACCCTTCGCGGACCTGACCCGCTTCATCAACCCGCGCGGCATCGCCGTGGTCGGCGCGTCGCCGCGCGAATCCAGCCAGGGACGCCGGCTGTACGAGAACCTGGCGCTGCATTCCACGGCGCCGGGCGAGGTCTATCCGGTCAACCCGGCCTACGAGGAAATCGGCGGACGCCGCTGCTGGCCCTCGATCAGCGACCTGCCGGCAGGCGACATCGACGTCGCGCTGGTGATGGTCAACGCCGCGCGCGTGCTGGACACGCTCAAGCAGTGCGTGCGGCGCGGCATTCCCTATGCCGTCGTCATGACCTCCGGCTTCTCCGAGGCCGGCGAAGAAGGCCGGCGCCTGGAACGCGAGATCGCAGAGCTGTGCCGCGACACCGGCCTGCACGTCTACGGACCGAACTGCCCCGGCTTCGTGAACGTGCGCGACCGCATCGGCATGACCTTCTCGCCCGCCTTCAAGGACGACCTGAACAGCGGCGGCATCGGCCTGGCCACGCAGGGCGGAGGGCTGGGCCGCAACCTGCTGCAAGGCCTGTCCCATGGCGAAGGCGTGGGGCTGTGGTTCTCCGCCGGCAACGAGGTCGACCTGGAGATTCCCGATTTCGTCGCCCACATGGCGGCCGATCCCCGGATCCGCGTGATCGCGCTGCTGATGGAAGGCGTGAAGGACGGCCGCCGCCTGACCGCCGCCTTGCAGCTGGCGCGCGAGCGCGGCAAGCCCGTGGTGGTGCTGAAGGTCGGCCGCTCCGAGGCCGGCGTGCGCGCGGCCCAGTCGCATACCGCCTCGGTGGCGGGCACGGCCGCCGTCAATAGCGCGGTGTTCCGGCAGTTCGGCGCCATCGAGGTCGACGACCTGGACCAGCTCCTGGCCGTATCGCAACTGCTGACGCGCGCCTCGGCCAAGAGCGGCAACGGGCTGTGCATCTACACGTTTTCAGGCGGCACCGCCGCGCTGGCCGCCGACCTGGCCGGCGCGGCGCGCCTGCCGATGGCCGGACTGGCGCCCGCCACGCAAGCCGCCCTGGCCGCGCTGCTGCCGGATTTCGCCAGCATCGGCAATCCGGTGGACACCACCGCCGACATCCTGCGCAATCCGGAAGTCTCGGCCGAATGCCTGCGCATCCTGTGCGCCGATCCCTCGGTCGGCACGGTGCTGTATCCGATTCCGATGGACTATGGCGCCATCACGGACGCGATGGCCGCATCCATCGTCTCGGTGGCCTCGCGGACGGACACCCTGATCGTGCCGGTCTGGATGAGCCGCCGGCTGAGCGACGGCTACTCCGTGATGGAACGGGCGGGCCTGCTGCCCTTCCTGTCGCTGTCGGACGCCATCGCCGCCCTGTCCCGCGCCATCGCCTGGAAAGCCGAGCCGGCGCCCCCCGCCGCCCTGCCCCCGGCGGCCAGCGACGCGCGCGCGCTCAGCGAAGCCGACGCCAAGGCGATGCTGCGCGACGCCGGCCTGCCCATGCCCGCCGGACGGATCGCGCGCAGCGCCGACGAGGCCGCCGCCCATGCCGCCGCGCTGGGCTTTCCCGTGGTCATGAAAGTGGTCAGCGCGCAGATCCTGCACAAGACCGAGGCCGGCGGCGTCAGGCTGGGCATCGCCTCGGAAGACGCGGCGCGCCAGGCCCATGCCGCCATCCACGAGGCCGTGGCGCGCCACCGTCCCGACGCCCGCATCGACGGCGTGCTGGTCGAGCGCATGCTGCCGCCGGGCGGGCGCGAGGTGCTGATCGGCGTGCACCGCGACGCGGCCTTCGGCCTGGTGATGACTTTCGGCCTGGGCGGCATCTACGTCGAGACCCTGCGCGACGTGGCGCACCGCATGATCCCGCTCTCGCCCGAGGATGCGCGCGCGCTGACGCGCGAGATCCGCCATGTCGAGATCCTGGACGGCGTGCGCGGCCAGGCGCCCGCCGATTTCGCCGCGCTGGAGGCGCTGATCCTGCGGGTGTCCGACTTCGCCTGGCAACATCGCGACACGCTGCACGAACTGGAACTCAACCCCGTCTGGGTCGGCGCCGCCGGACAGGGCGCGGTGCCGCTGGACGCGCTGCTCGCCTTCCAGGGCGAGGCGCGGGCCGACTGACCACTACCGGGAACATCATGGACTTCTCGCTGGATTCCACCCAGACCGAATTGCTGGATTCGCTGCGCCGCTACCTGAACGCGGAAGTCGCGCCCATCGTCGACCGCTACGAGGCCGAGGGCCGCATGGTGCCGCAGGAAATGCTGCGCGCCATGCGCGACTTCGGCCTGCTGGGCGGCATGCTGCCGGAACGGGACGGCGGCTACGGCCTGCCGGCCACGACCTACGGCATGCTGATCGCCGAGGTGGCGCGCGTCTGGCCCGCCCTGCGCAGCATTGTCAGCACCAGCAACCTGGCCGCTTCGGTGCTGACCGATGGCGGCTCGCCCGAACTCAAGGAAAAGTACCTGCCGCGCATCCTGTCCGGCGAAGCCATCGCCAGCTTCGCGCTGAGCGAGCCCAACATCGGCTCGGACGCGGCCAATATCGAAACCCGCGCCGACGAGACCGCCACCGGCTGGCGCGTCAACGGCCGCAAGCTCTATATCAGCCTGGGGCCGGTCTGCGAGCTGGGCGTGGTGTTCGTACGGACGCGGCGCCGTGACGGCGCGCAAGGCGTGTCCTGCCTGCTGTTCGAGCGCGGCATGGCCGGCTTTTCGTCCAGCCCGATCCCCAAGATGGGCATGCTGAGCTGTCCATTGGGCGAACTGCTGTTCGAGGACGTGGACATCCCCGCCTCGCACCTGGTCGGCACCGAAGGCAAGGGCTTCGCCCTGGCCAAGAAATACCTCAATATCGGCCGCTGCGTGGTGGCCTTCTCTGCCCTGGGCATCGCCCAGGCCGCCTATGACGCGGCGGTAAAATACGCCGGCGAACGGGTCCAGTTCGGACGGCCCATCGGCGGCTTCCAGCTGGTGCAGCAGATGATCGCCGACATGATGACGCTGGTCGAGACCTCGCGCCTGCTGTGCTATCGCGCCGCCGACGCGCTGGACCGCGACGCGGCGGACAGCCAGCTGCTGTGCTCCATGGCCAAGCGCCACGCCACCGACGCCGTGCTGCGCGTGGCCGAGACCGCCATGCAGGTGCATGGCGGCGCCGGCTACACCACGCTGTTCCCGGTCGAGCGCCATTACCGCGACGCCCGCCACCTGAGCATCGCCGAAGGCACCAACCAGATCCAGTCCCTGCTGATGGCGCAAGGCGTCCTGGGCCTGTCCGCGCTGAAATGATCGCTAGCGCCGGCCTCCCGGCCGGTTCCAACACCCACCGTCCCGCCCCATGCCTCAAATCATTCCGACCGCCCAACGCGTCCTGCAAGTCTTCGAAGTCTATGCCCGCGAACGCCGCCCGCTGACGAATTCCGAAATGGCCCGCATGCTGGACCTGGCCGACAGCAGTTGCTCCGACCTACTGTACACGCTGCGCCAGGCCGGCTATCTGCTGCGCACGCCCAAGTCGCGCTATTTCCATCCCACCGGACGGCTGCTCGACGTGGCCCAGGGCATCGCGGCGGCCGATCCGCTGCAGGCCTTCGCCGGCGAGGCGCTGGAGATCCTGACGCGCCAGTCGGGAGAATCATCGATGTGCGGCCTGCTCGACGGCAACAAGGTGAAGATCTACGCCAGCCAGGAAAGCCCGCGCGCGCTGCGCTACGTGGTGCAGCCCGGCACCACGTTCGCGCTGCACGTGGCCGCGCTGGGCAAGGCGCTGCTGGGCGAGATGGGCGAGGCCGAACGCAACGCCCTCATCGACACCATGCAGTTCGAGCACGTGACCGCCAGCAGCATCGCCGACGCCGCCACGCTGCGCGCGCAGATCGAGGCGCAGCGCGAGAAGCAGTACTTCACCAGCCGCGACGAGGGCAACGAGGGCGTCTCGGCCATCGGCATCGCCGGCCGCGTGGGCGGCCAGCTGACGGCCCTGTCCATCGTCGGCCCGACGCATCGGATGGACGCCAATATGGAGCAGTACGTCAAGGTCGCGCTGGAGGCTCGGGCGGAATTCTTCGAAAGGTAGGGGGCCCCCCCGAGGCGCTGCGCGCCTTCCCCCAGGGGCATGCCTGCGGACCGGCTGAGCCGGATCCGCGGCATCCCGATTGGGGGGCGGCGGCTTGGTGAGTGGCTGTGGTGCTGTGGCGCTTTGGTTTGGCGCTGTGGCTTGGCGGCGGTTGGACTGGCAGTCTTTGGGAGAGGGTGGATGACGGGTCCTTTGAGTGGTTTCACTATCGTGGAGATGGCGGGGATCGGCCCGGGGCCGTTCTGCGCGATGATGCTGGCGGACATGGGCGCGGACGTGATCCGGGTCGATCGGCTGACGCCGGGGTTCCTGGGCGGCGGTGGCACCGTGGTGGATCGGGGTCGGCGCAGCATCGCGCTGGATCTCAAGCAGCCCGGCGCCGTCGACGTGGTGCTGCGGCTGCTGGACGGCGCCGACGCGCTGATCGAGGGATTCCGGCCGGGCGTGATGGAACGGCTGGGCCTGGGGCCGGACGTCTGCCTGGCGCGCAATCGCCGGCTGGTCTATGGCCGCATGACGGGCTGGGGCCAGGATGGGCCGCTGGCCCAGGCCGCCGGCCATGACCTGAACTACATCGCCCTCACCGGCGCGCTGCACGCCATGGGCGAGGCCGACCGGCCGCCCGCCCCGCCGCTGCACCTGGTCGGCGACATGGGCGGCGGCGCGATGATGCTGGCCTTCGGCCTGTTGTGCGCCCTGCTGGAGGCCGGCCGCAGCGGCCAGGGCCAGGTGGTGGACGCGGCGATCTGCGACGGCGCCTCGCTGCTGGCCACCACCTATCACGGCAAGCTGCGCGACGGCGACTGGGTCAACCGCCGGCAAGCCAACATGCTGGATGGCGGCGCGCACTTCTACGGCTGCTATGCCTGCGCCGACGGCAAATATGTGTCGATCGGCGCGATCGAGCCGCAGTTCTACCGCCTGCTGCTGGAACGCTGCGGCATCGACGACCCGGATTTCCAGCGGCAGTGGGACCGCGCCCAGTGGCCCGCGCTGCGGGCCAGGCTGGCGGCGCTCATCGCCGGCAAGACCCGCGACGAATGGTGCGCGCTGCTCGAAGGCAGCGACGCCTGCTTCGCCCCGGTGCTCGATTTCGAGGAAGCCCCGGACCATCCGCAACACCGCGCGCGCGCCAGCTTCGTCGAGACCGACGGCATCCGCCACCCGGCGCCTGCGCCCCGGCTGTCGCGCACGCCTGGGCAGGCGCGGCCGATTCCGCAGCCCGGCCAGCACACCGAGGAACTGCTGGCCGGCCTGGGCTGGTCGCCGTCCGACATCCAGGCCCTGCGCGAACGCGGCGCCATCGCCTGAACCCGCCACCCGGAGACGCAGCCATGCCCACCATCACCCAGCCCTATCAAACCCTGCTGCATACGTGCGAGGACGGAGTCGCCACGATCACGCTCAACCGACCCGCGCAACGCAACGCGCTGGACATGGTGATGCGCGAAGAACTGGCCCATGCCGTGGACGCGATCCGGCGCGACCGCGAGGTGCGGGTCGTGATCCTGGGCGGTGCGGGCGGCGCGTTCTGCGCCGGCGGCGACATCGGCACCATGGACGCCGATCCGTCCGCCGAGCATGCGCGCGAACGCATGGTCCGGCTGCTGTTCACCGTCGAGGCCCTGATCACGCTGGACCGGCCGGTCATCGCCAAGGTCGACGGCGCCGCCTACGGCGCCGGCCTGGGCCTGGCGCTGACCGCCGACCTGGTGCTGGCCACGCCGCGCGCGCGCTTCTGCCTGTCCTTCCTGCGCCTGGGCGCGATCCCGGACTGCGGCACGCTCTACACCCTGCCCCGCATCGTCGGCTTGCAGCGCGCCAAGGAACTGGCGTACTCGGCCCGGGAATTCAATGCCGAAGAAGCGCGCGACATGGGCATCGTGCTCGACATCCTGCCGCCGGAACGCATCGACGCGCATGCGCGCCAGATCGCGCTCGCCATGGCCGGGCTGCCGGCCGGCGCGCTGTCCACCACCAAGCGCGGCCTGAACGCCTCGCTGAACAGCGACCTGCACACCATGATGGAGCTGGAAGCCTCGGGGCAGGGCGTGGCGCGCTCGTCGCCCTACCACCGCGAGGCCGTCGGACGCTTCCTGGCCAAACAGGCGCCGCGCTATCAGTGGCCAAGGTCCTGAAAATGGCCGCTGTCCTGAACGCCGGCGGCGCGCCCCGCGCTACGCCGTCCAGGCGTGTCGCTGCACCACGAAGCCTTCATCGTCCTCGGGCGCCGCGAAGTATGACGTGATGGCGTCGTACTGTTCCTCGCTGGTCGTGTACGGATGCAGGCCGGATTCGTTGCGCGCGCGCAGGCGCGCCTTGCAGACCTCGTCCGGCACATCCAGGAAATGCAGCCGGTGCGCGCGCCCCGACGCCGCCGCCAGCTCGCGCAGCCATGCACGGCTGCGCCGCGTGTTGGCGGGAAAGTCCAGCACCACGGTCAGACCCGCGTCCAGCAGCGCCCGCACATGCGGCGCGACGACCGCGCGCAGCCGGCCGGCGCAGCGCACGTAGTCATCCAGGCCGTGGATCTCGCCGGGGTACAGCGCCGCCAGCCAGTCGTCCTCGCTGATCCGCAGCGCGCCGGGCTGGCTGGCGAGCGCGGCGGCCAGCGTGGATTTGCCGGCGCCGATCTTGCCGCACAGGAAATGCAGCATGGGCGCGGACGGTTGCGATTGCGGGTCTGTCATGGAAACTCCTTGAGTGGAATAAACCGGAAGACGGGCCCATGAAACGCGAAACCCGCCTTGCGGCGGGTTGCTTGCACGAGGGATGGATGCGCGCTAGCCCGCCAAGGTCTGAATGGCGGGAATAATCGAAGCGGGAACGAACCGGCGCGGCATCATGGGTGTAAGCTTGCCCGCTGCGCCGCCCCCTTGTCAAACGCACGCCGCCTCTCCCGCCGGCGCGCCCCACGCCAGGAATTCCATGTCCGATTCGCCGATCTTGCGCCAGGCCGATGCGCGCGACGCCGACCTGATCGCCGCCATGCACGCCGACAGCTGGGCCAGGACCTATCGCGGACTGCTGCCCGACGGCTTCCTGGACCAGGAGGTCGTGCAGGACCGCCTGGTCCACTGGCAGCACAAGATCGCCGGCCCCGAACAAGGCGCGCAGGCGATCTTCATCGCCGAACTGGATGGCCGGCCCATCGGCTTCGTCTGCGTCAAGGATGATCCGGATTCACCCTGGGGCGTGCTGCTGGACAACCTGCACGTGCTGGCGCCCTGGCAGGGAACCGGCGCCGGCAAGCTGCTGATGCGGCGCGCGCTGGACTGGGCGCGTGCGCGCGGCGCCCGCCAGATCCATCTCTACGCGCTGGAGGGCAACACGCGCGCCATCGCGTTCTACGAACGCCAGGGCTGGACGCTTTCCGGCGTGGAAGACGACGAGATCGCCGGCATTCGCGCCCGGGCGCGGCGCTACGTCCATCCGCTGTAACGCGTGACGGCCGAGTTCAGGCCGGCGCGCGCTCCGACAATTCGATCAGGTTCAGGTCCGGATCCCGCAGATAGATGGAACGGATCGGATAGCGGGCGCCCGTGCGCGGCACCGGCCCTTCCACGATCCGCGCCCCGCTCGCCTGCACGCGCGCGATCACCTCGTCCAGCGGCACGGCGCAGATGAAGCACAGGTCCAGCGCGCCCGGCACCGGCAGATGCGCCTTGGGCTCGAACTCGCTGCCCTTCACATGCAGGTTGATTTTCTGCTGGCCGAACACGAAGGCCTTGCGGCCCTGGCCGAAGGTTTCCAGCTTCATGCCCAGCAGGCCCACGTAGAAGTCCACGCAGGCTTGTTCATCGGTGGTGGTCAGGACCAGATGGTCCAGGTGGTCGATCATGGCGCGCTCCGCCCGGATGGTCCGGGCTTCCCTGTTTTGCGAATACCAGGGACTCTATACCGCGTTCACCCCATAGGGGAATTGCCGGCCCGGCATATTGCCTTCGCAAAATGCGAACGCTGCTCCCCCGCCCGCTGCTACACTGCCGCATGCCCCAGGACCTGATCAACCCCGCGCGCGTGGACTTCGTGACCCTGCGTCTGTTCTGCGCCGTGGCGCAGAGCGGCAGCATCACCCAGGGCGCGCGCCACTGCCACCTGGCCCTGTCGGCGGCCAGCCGGCGCCTGTCGGATTTCGAGGCCGCCGCCGGCGCGCAGCTGCTCGAACGCAGCGCGCGGGGCGTGGTCCTGACCGCCGCCGGCCGCCTGGCGCTGCAGCACGCGGCGCGCCTGTTCCAGGGCTTTGAACTCTTCAGCAACGAACTCAGCGAGCATGCCAGCGGCGCGCGCGGTCATGTGCGGCTGTGGGCCAATATGTCCGCACTGGTGCAGTTCCTGCCGGCGACGCTGGCCGACTTCATGGCGCGCAGCCCCGGCACGCGCGTGGAGGTCGAGGAACAGCTGAGCGGCGACATCGCCCGCGCGGTGCAGGACGGCCTGGCCGACCTGGGCATCTGCGCCGCCGGCGTGCCCGGGCGCGGCCTGGACCTGATGCCTTTTCGCCGCGACCGGCTGGTGGTGGTGGCGCCGGCGGACCATGCGCTGGCCGCGCGCGACGTCACCGATTTCAGGCGCTGCCTGGCCTATGACTTCGTCGGCCTGAACCGGGGCAGCTCGCTGCTGGACACCCTCGCGCGCGCGGCGCAGGACGCCGGCCTGCCGCTGCGCCTGCGCATCCAGGTGCGCAGCTTCGACGCCATGTGCGAGATGATCGCCGCCGGGCTGGGCATCGGCGTATTGCCGCTGGGCGCCTGCGAGCGGCGGCTGGGGCCGTGGGGCTTGACGGCCTTGCGGCTGGAGGAAGGCTGGGCCGAGCGCCAGCTGCTGATCGCCGCCAGCGCCGAACGGCCCCTGTCGGCCTCGGCCGCGCTACTGCTGCGGCATCTGCGCGACGGCGCCGACGCCTGAGGCCGCTAGCCGAGCGGCGCCTCATCGCGCACCACTTGCGCCGCCGCGCGCAGCGTCTGTAGAAAAAGTTCGGTCGCGGCCGCGGCGCGCGCCTGGCGCCGCGTCATGATGCCCACCGGATGCAGCTTGGCCTGCAAGGCCAGCGGCAGGATCGCCAGCTGGCCGCGCGCGGCCAGCGAGCGCGCCACCCGCAGCGGCATGGCCGACAACAGCGGCGTGCGCTGCAACAGCGACACGATGGTGAGAATGGCGCCCGATTCCACCGCGACCTGCGGAAAGCCCGCGCCGCGCGCCGCGACGGCGCTGGCCACCAGGCTGTAAAGCGCGGCGTTGCGCGACGGCAGCACCCAGCGGTAGCGGTCCAGCTCGGCGCCGCCCAGCCGGCTGCGGGTCGCCAGCGGATGCGAGGGGCCGCAGACCGCCGCGGTGGCCTCTTCGTACAGGATCTCGCATTGCAGGTCGGCGTCCGCGCCCTCCACCACCAGCCGCCCGACGATGCAATCCAGCTCACCCGCGCGCAGAGCGGGCAGCAGCTGCTGCTCCAGCCCTTCGCGCAGTTCGATCCGCAGATCCGGATGCGAGGCCTGCAGGCGCTCCACGGTCAGGGGCGCCAGCAGATGGGCCACCACCGGGAACACGCCCACGCGCACCTTGCCCGACGCGCCGCTGGCCGCCGCCGTCAGCTCGGCGTGGGTCGCGTCCAGCTCGTTGAGCAGCAGCCGCGCGCGGCCGATCATCATCAGGCCCAGCGGCGTCGGCGTCACGCCGTGGTGCGAGCGCTCGAACAGCGTCTGCCCGGCCAGTTCCTCGGCCTCGGCCAGCAGCTTGCTCAGCGCCGGCTGGCTCAGGTGCATGGCCTCGGCCGCGCGGTGCATGTTCAGGCTGCGGCCCAGCTCGTCCAGCAACACCAGATGGCGGATGCGCAGACGCGAGCGCAGCTGCTGCAAGGTGGGAATCTGCGACATGGTCGGTCCTGCGCCATCCGGTTATCGATTGATCATGAAATGCAATTATCCAGTTATCGGGCGCATGGCCATACTAGGGCTTGTGCGGGGCGCCTTGCCGCGTCCGCGGCCGATGGCGATCCGCTGCGGCCGCAGCCACCGACAATGAACGCATCAACAAGGGGAATTGCCATGTATCGTCGTATCGCCGCGCTGGCCCTGGCCTGCGCGCTCGCGCCGGGCGCCGCCCTGGCCGACATCCGCATCGGCGTCATCGCCAGCAGCACCGGGCCGGGCGCCTCGATGGGCTCGCTGTACCGCAGCACCGTGCCCCTGCTGCCCAAGACGCTGGGCGGCCGCGCCGTGGAGTACATCGCGCTGGACGACGCGACCGATCCGTCGGCCGCCGTGCGCACCGCGCGCAAGCTGGTGACCGAGAACAAGGTCGACGCCATCATCGGGCCCAGCAACGTGCCGACCTCGCTGGCCGTAACGGAAGTGGCCCGCGAGGCGCAGACGCCGCAGCTGTCGCTGGCGCCCATCACCGTCAACCCCGACCGCGCCGCCTGGATCTTCGTGATCGCCCACGGCATCGACCTCATGATCGAGTCGCTGACCGCCGACATGGCGCGGCGCAACGTCAAGACGGTGGCCTACATCGGCTTCTCGGATGCCTGGGGCGACGCCGTCTACCGCGCCTTGCAGGACGCCGCCGCCAAGCGCGGCATCAAGGTGCTGAGCAATGAGCGCTATGCACGCACCGACAATTCCGTCACCGCCCAGATACTCAAGATCACCTCGATGAATCCCGACGCGGTGCTGGTCGGCGGCTCAGGCACGCCCGGCGCGCTGCCGCACCTGTCGCTGCGCGAGCGCGGCTACGGCGGCGTGCAGTACAACACCCACGGCGTGATCAACCGCGACTTCCTCAAGCTCGGCGGCAAGGGCGTGGATGGCGTGATCGTGCCCAGCGGCCCGGTGCAGGTGGTGGAGCAGCTGCCCGCCGACAGCCCCATCAAGCCGGTGGCCATGCGCTACGCGCAGCAGTACGAAGCGGCCAACGGCGCCGATTCGCGCAACGCCTTCGCGCCCTATACCTACGACGCGTACCTGCTGCTGGACGCCGCCGTGGCCAAGGTGCCCGCCGACGTGCAACCCGGCACCCCGGCCTTCCGGCAGGCGCTGCGCGACGCCCTGGAAGGCCTGAACGGCGTCGTCGGCACGCAGGGCATCTACAGCATGTCACCCGCCAACCACAACGGCCTGGACGAACGCGGCGTCGTGCTGATGCAGGCCCGTTCCGGCGCCTGGCATTTCCTGCCCTGACCCGCCCCACCCTCGCAACGCAGGAGTCCGCATGACTGGCGTCCATATTCCCTATGGCGTGTACTGGAGCACCCCTTTCGCCCGCTGGCAGGGCAGCCTGTCGCGGCTGCACAGCCTGCGCCTGGCCGCCTGGACCGCGGCCCGCGAACTGGCGCGGCGTGGCATCGATCCCGCCGGGCTGGACGCCGCCGTGCTCGGCTATTCGGTGCCCCAGCAAGGCGCCTTCTACGGCCTGCCCTGGGTGGCCGGCATGATGGGCGCCCCCCATCTGGCCGGCCCGGTGGTCGCGCAGGCCTGCGCCACGTCCGTGCGCGGCATGGCCACGGCGGCCGCCGACATCATGCTGGGCCAGGCCTCGACCGCGCTGGTGCTGATGGCCGACCGGGTCTCCAACGGGCCGCAGCTCTACCATCCCGACCCCGCCGGGCCGGGCGGCTCGGGCGTGCATGAGAACTGGGTGCTGGACAACTTCTCCAAGGATCCCTGGAGCGGGCTGGCCATGTTGCAGACCGGCGAGCGCGTGGCGCGGCGCCACGGCATCTCCACGGCCGAACAGAACGCCGTCACCCTGCGCCGCTACGAGCAATACGCGCAGGCCTGCGCCGACGAGCGCGCGTTCCAGCGGCGCTACATGACCCTGCCCTTCGAGCTGCCCGATGCCGCCTTCGCCAAGACCGTGGGCACGCTGCAGGGCGACGAGGGCATCCACGCCACCACCGCCGAGGGCCTGGCGCGGCTGACGCCGGTGCTGCCGGACGGCAGCATCACCTATGGCGGCCAGACCCATCCGGCGGACGGCAACGCCGGCATGCTGATGACCACGGCGGCGCGCGCGCGCGAACTGTCGCGTCGGCCCGAGATCGGCGTCGAGGTGCTGGCCTTCGGCCAGTCGCGCACGGAAACCGGCTACATGCCGCAGGCCCCCATCGAGGCCGCCCGGCGCGCGCTGGACCGGGCCGGGCTCAAGCCCGCCGACCTGCACGCGGTCAAGACGCACAACCCCTTCGTGGTGTCCGACATCGCGCTGGCCCGCGCCACCGGCCTGGACGTCATGGAGATGAACAACTACGGCTGCTCGCTGGTCTGGGGCCATCCGCAGGCGCCGACCGGCCTGCGCTCGGTCATCGAACTGATCGAGGAACTGGCGCAGCGCGGCGGCGGGCTGGGCCTGTTCACCGGCTGCGCCGCCGGTGACAGCGCGATGGCGGTGGCGCTGCGCGTGGACGCGGCCGGAGGCCGGCCATGAACGGCGCCCTTCCCGCGCGCATCGCGCTGATCCCGGAACTGCTGGAGCGCGCCGCCGCCGACTGGCCCGACCGCACGGCCCTGGTCTGCGGCGAGCGCCGCATCGACTACCGCCGCTACGCGGCCGAGGTGCGCGCGGCGGCGCGACGCCTGCGACAGGCGCTGCCGCCGGGCGCGCGCGTGGCCACCCTGCTAGGCAACTCCGACCTGGCCTGCGTGCTGACCCTGGCATTGCAAATGGCCGGCTGCCAGCACGTGCCGCTCAATCCGCTCTATACCGCGCGCGAACTGGATTTCATCCTGCGCGACGCCCAACCCGCGCTGCTGATCGCCGACGAGGCCTCGTCCGCCCTGGCCGCGCCGCTGGCCGCCGCGCAAGGCATCCGCCTGCTCGATGGCGCGGCGGCGCGCGCCTGGACGATTCCATCCGACGAAACGCCGGCGGCCGCGCCGGCCGGCGACGCGGACGCGCCGGCGCTGCTGCAATACACCGGCGGCACCACCGGCCAGCCCAAAGGCGTCATCCTGAGCCGGGCCGCCATCGCCACCAATGTGTTCCAGCGCGAGGCCGTGCTGCCCACACGCCACGGCGCCGAGACGGTGCTCTGCGCCATGCCGCTGTTCCATTCCTACGGCATGGCGATGGGGCTGTTCCTGGCGGCCAGCGCCGCCGCCACGCTGGTGGTGCTGCCGCGCTACCGGCCCGACGATGTGTTCGACGCCGTGGCGCGCGAGCGCGTGACGCTGTTCCCCGGCAGCCCGACGATCTATGCCGGCCTGATGGCGCATGCGCGCTTCGCGCAGACCGACTGGTCCAGCGTGCGCGTCTGTTATTCGGGCTCCGCCCCGCTGGCCGAGGAAACGCTGCGGCGCTGGGAGGCGGCGGTGGGCGCGCCGATCTATGAAGGCTACGGCCAGACCGAGGCCGGCCCCATCCTGACCTACAACGGTCCGCAAGGCAGCCGCGCCGGCTCGGTGGGCCGGCCCGTGCCCGGCACCGAGGTCGAAGTCGTGGACCTGGAGACCGGCGCGAAACCCCTGCTCGCCGGCCAGCGCGGCGAGATCCGCGCGCGCGGCCCGCAGATCATGCAAGGCTATCTGGCGCGCCCCGAGGCCACCGCCGAATCGCTGCGCGACGGCTGGCTCTACACCGGCGACATCGGCGAATTCGCCGAGGACGGCTTCCTGTACATCCGCGACCGCAAGAAGGACCTGGTGATCGTCGGCGGCTACAACGTCTATCCGCGCGAGGTCGATGAAGTCCTGTACCTGCACGCGGACGTGGCGCAGGCCGCCGCCGTGGGCTGGCCGGACAGCTACCGGGGCGAGGTCATCCGCGCCTTCGTGGTGCTGCGGCACGGCGCCAGCGCGGACGAGGCGGCGCTGCTGGCGCATTGCCAGGCCAACCTGGCGCGCTACAAGGTGCCGGCGGTGATCGAGATCCTGGACGCGCTGCCCTGCACCAGCGCCAACAAGGTCGACAAGAAGGCGCTGCGCGCCCGCGCCTGATTCCGCCTCAGGCGCGACGCCCGGCCTGCGCCACGTACTCGCGCGCGATCTCGGCCGCCACCCGCGCCAGCTCGCGCGCCCAGCGGATCTCCGCGTCGGGCGCCATGCGCTCGATCGGAAAGCTCCAGGCCAGGCTGCCCACCAGCGCGCCATCGTCAGGCAACAGAATGGGCACGGCCACGCCGCCCAGCCCCGGCGCGATCTGCTCGTGGCTGATGGCGTAGCCCGCCTTGCGGATCGCCGCCAGCGCGCGCCGGAAGGCGGCCCAGTCCTCGCCAAGCCCGGCCGCGGCGATGGCCTGCGCGCTGCGCAGATAGGTCTGGCGGATCCGGTGATGCGGCAGGAAGGCCAGCAGCGCCAGCGAGCCCGAGCCCTGGAATAGCGGAAACGGCTGGCCGCGCGCGCGCAGGATCACCGTGCGCCGGCCGGCGTGCTCCAGCACGTCCGGGCCTTCCTTATAGATGCACAGCACCTTGTCCTCGTACAGGTTCTGCAGCAGATAGGCGCTGTCTTCGCGCGACCGCCCTTTCAGCACGGCGCGGCCGGCCAGGTAGAGCGGATCGGTCAGCGCCACCAGGCGCTCCAGCTCGATGATGCGCGGCCCCAGCCCGTACTGGCCGCCGGACTGCGGCACCAGCAGGCCGGCGTCGCACAATTCCTTCAAGTAGCGATAGGCCATCGAGCGCGAATAGCCCAGCCGCGCGCTGACTTCCTCGCTGGTCAGCCTGGGCGTTTCCAGCGTGAAGAGGTCCAGGACATCGAAGGCGCGGGCAAGGCTGGAAGACATGGCGGGACGGATTCCTGGCTGGATCGGGAGCAAGCGCCAGTGTAGCTGGATTGATCATTAAATGATCGCAATCCTACTATTTAAAATTTTGTTCAATATCACAGTATCCGGGATAGCATGAAAAAAAGGAGTGGCCAACCGGCCCTCGCGCCCGCATGCCACCCCGCGCTTCGGCGCGCTTCCCTTCCCGGATGCCCATGCCCAGCAAACCCCTCACCGGCCGCGTGCCGCCCGACGCCATACGCCTGCTGTCCCTGCCGCGCCTGGACCCCGGCCTGCTGCGGCGCTACGCCGCGCTGGAAGACCTGAGCGGCGCCGTCTCGGATGCGCTGGACCAGCTCGGGCTCCAAGGCGCGGTGCCGGCGTCGGCGCTGGCGCCCACGCTGCCCGGCCGCCGCCTGGTCGGCCAGGCCGTCACGGTGCGCAACGTGCCGCGCGCCGACAGCGTCGCCGCGGCCGCCGCCAGCGGCAAGGGCATGATGGGCGAGCACGAAGCCTACAACCTCGCCGAGCCGGGCGACGTAGTGGTCATCGAAGGACTGCCCGGCGTGTCGAACCTGGGCGGCCAGTCCGCCGCCGTCGCCAGCCGCAGCGGCTGCGCCGGCGCCATCGTCGACGGCGGCCACCGCGATCCCGACGCCTCGCGCGAACTGGGCTTCCCTATCTGGTCGCGCGGCCCCACGCCCATCACCGGCAAGTGGCGGCTGCGCACGGCCGAGATCAACGGCACGGTCCATATCGCGAGTATGCCGGTCCAGGCCGGCGACCTGGTCGTGGCCGACGACGCCGGCGTGGTCTTCGTACCCCATGCCCAGGCGCTGGCGGTGCTGGAAGCCGCCGAGCGCGTGCACGCCGGCGACGCGCGCCAGAAGGCCGACATCGCGCGCGGCGTCGACCTGGCCACGCTGGCCGCCACCCGCTACAAGTAGCCCCGATTTCCAACCCGTTCCCGTCTGCCATGAACCCCGACATCCAATGCGTAGTCCAGAGCGCCGACATCCTCGGCGAAGTGCCCCTGTGGTGTGACCGCAGCCAGCGCCTGTGGTGGGTCGACGTGCGCCGCCCCGCGCTGCAATCCTATGATCCCGCCACCGGCCGCCACACGGCGCAGCGCCTGCCCGAAACGCTGCTGGTCGGCGCCATCGCGCTGCGCGAGGCCGGCGGCTTCGTGCTGGCCACCAACCACGGCCTGTACTTTTACGACCCCGCCAGCGGCCTGCCGCCGCAAGCCGTCGTCGACCCCGAAAGCGACAAGCCCGGCCACCGCCTGAACGACGGCAAGTGCGACCGCCGCGGCCGCTTCTGGGTCGGCAGCATGCTCGACCAGAAGCGCGAGCCCGCCGGCACGCTGTACCGCTTCGACCCGGACCATCGCTGCCATGCCATGCTCGACGGCTTCGTGCTGCCCAATGCGCTGTCCTGGAGCCCCGACGACCGCAGCATGTATTTCGCCGACACGCACAACCAGGTGATCTGGGTCTTCGACTACGACCTGGACGATGGCGCGATCTCGAACCGGCGCGTCTTCAAGGACTGGACCCATCAGCCCGGCCGTCCCGATGGCGCCACGGTGGACGCCGACGGCTATGTATGGAACTGCATGGTCGCCACCGGCCAGCTGGTGCGCCTGGCGCCGGACGGCCGCGTGGACCGCGTGATCCAGCTGCCAGTCACCAACCCGACCTGCCCCGCCTTCGGCGGCGCCGGCCTGGACACGCTCTACATCACCAGCCATTCGCAGCGGCTGACGCCGGAAAAACTGGCGCTGGAACCGCTGGCCGGCGGCCTGTTCGCGCTGAACGTGGGCATGAAAGGCCTGCCGGAACCGCGCTACCGGGGCTGACGCGCCCGCCACACACCCGGGGACCAGACGCGGCCACCGCGCGCCCCATCGTCGCCGCTCCAGCGGCACAGGAGGAGACAGACATGCAGAGGATATTCACCGCGGCGCTCTGCGCCGCCCTGTTGATGGCCGGCCCGGCGCGCGCCGAAGGCGTGGTCAAGCTGGTCGTGCCCTTCGCGCCGGGCGGCCCGGTCGACCAGGTGGCGCGGCTGGTGGCGCCGGACCTGTCGGCCGAGCTGGGCGCGACCGTGGTGGTGGAGAACCGGGGCGGCGCCGGCGGCACCATCGGCGCCAACGCCGTCGCCAAGGCGGTGCCCGACGGCCAGACCCTGCTGGTGGCGACGCTGGGCTACGTCATGTCCGCCGGCACCACGCCCCACCTGCCCTATGACCCGCGCAAGGACCTGACGCCGCTGTACCTGTTCGGCCAGGTCCAGAGCCTGCTGGTGGTGCGCAACTCGCTGGGCGTGTCCACGCCCGCCGAGCTGGTGAAACTGGCCAGGTCCGGCGCGCCGCTGAGCTATGGCTCCAGCGGCGTGGGCTCGACCATGCACATCGGCGGCGAGCTGTTCAATATCGCCGCCGGCGCCAAGGCCACCCATGTGCCCTACCGGGGCGCGGCGCCCGCGCTGATCGACCTGATCGCCGGTCGGGTGGACATGGTCAATGCCGACGTGCCGGTGCTGCAGCCCTATGTGAAGGACGGACGCGTCAAGGCCATCGTCATCTACGACACCCAGCGCTCGCCCTATCTGCCCGACGTGCCCAGCGCGCAGGAGGCCGGCCTGCCGGCGCTACAAATGAGCAACTGGTACGGCGCGCTGGCGCCGGCCGCCACGCCGCTGGCCACGCGCCAGCGGCTGGAACAGGCGTTCGCCAAGGTCATCGCCAAGCCCGAGCTGGCGCGCAAGCTGGCCGACGCCGGCCTCTCCGGCCCGCTGGGCGCGGCGGAGTTCCGGGCCAAGCTCAACGCCGACCTGGACCGCTGGGTGCCCATGATCCGCCAGGCCGGCATCCGCACGGAATGATCGCCATGAGGCAACGACACCGCCTGTTGATGATCGGCCCGCTGCCGCCGGGCCTGCGCGCGGCGCTGGCCGAACGCTACGAACTGGACGCGCTATGGGAGCAACCCGACCGCGACGCCTGGCTGCGCGCATCGCGCGGCCGCTACGCGGGCGGCGTGACCATGTCGCGCCACGGCTGCACCGAAAGCATGTTCGCCTGTCTCCCCGGCGGCGTGCTGGCCTGCTTCGGCGTGGGCCATGACGGCATCGACCTGGAAGCGGCGCGGCGCCACGGCGTGCAGGTCAGCATCACGCCCGACGTGCTGGACGACTGCGTCGCCGATCTGGCCTTCGGACTGGTGCTGGCCACGGCGCGGCGCATTCCCGGCGCCGACCGCCACGTGCAGGCGGGCCGTTGGCCCGGCGGTCCCTACCCGCTGGCGACGCGCGTCAGCGGCAAGCGGCTCGGCATCGTCGGCCTGGGCCGCATCGGCCGCGCCGTCGCGCGCCGCGCCGCCGGTTTCGACATGGCGCTGCGCTACCACGGCCGCGCGCCCAAGCCGGACGCGGACATGCCCTTCGAGCCCGACCTGCCGGCGCTGGCGCGCTGGGCCGACTTCCTGGTGCTGTCCTGCCCGGGCGGACCCGCCACGCGCCATCTGGTGTCGGCAGCGGTGCTGGACGCGCTGGGACCCGACGGATTCCTGATCAACGTGGCGCGCGGCAGCGTGGTGGACGAAGCCGCATTGATCCGCGCCATCGAGACGGACCGCATCGCCGGCGCCGGGCTGGATGTGTACGCCGACGAACCGCGCGTGCCGGCCGCGCTGCTGGGCCGCGACAACGTCGTGGTCCTGCCGCATGTAGCCGCCTCGACGCAGGAAACCCGCGCCGCCATGGAAAACCTGGTGCTGGACAACCTGGACGCCTTTTTCAGCCGGGGCGCGGTGCTGACCCCGCCCGCCTGAGCCGCCATAGGAGACACCCGCCATGATCATCGAACACCGCACCTACACCCTGCCGCATGGCGGGATGGATGCCTATCTCGCGCGCTACCGCGAACTGGCGCTGCCGCTGCAAATGCGCCACCTGGGCCGTCTGCTGGGATTCTTCGTCAGCGACATCGGCATGCTCAATCAGGTGCTGCACATCTGGGCCTACGACAGCATGGCCGACCGCGAAGCCCGCCGCGCGGCGCTGGAGGCCGATCCGGCCTGGCAGGAATTCAAGCGCGGCAATCGCGGCACCTTCGTGGCGCAGCAGGTGTCGATCTGGCGCGCGGCGCCGTTCAGTCCGCAACGGGTCTGACCCGGCACGGCCATGTCCGATTCCACGCTCACCAACCCATTGCTGCGCACGCTGCGGCAAGGCGGCCTGGCCGCCTCGCTGATCGTGCGCCTGTTCGACGGCCCCGAGATCGGCCGCATCGCCGCGACCGCCGGCCTGGACGCGCTGTACGTCGACCTGGAGCATTCCTGCCTGTCGCTGCAATCCGCCAGCCGCATCTGCAACGCCGCCCGCGAGGCGGGCGTGACGCCGCTGGTCCGCGTGCCCTCCATCGACGCCGCGCTGATCGGCCGCGTGCTGGACGGCGGCGCGCTCGGCATCATCGCGCCGCAGGTCGAATCGGCCGCCGACGCGGCGCGGGCCGTGGCCTGCTGCCGCCATCCGCCGCGCGGCCGCCGCTCCTACGCCGGCGGGCAGGCGGCGCTGTGCTACCGCGACGTGCCGCAGGCCGAGGCCATGGCGGCGCTGGACGCCAGCGTGCTGACGGCCGTCATGATCGAAAGCCGCAACGCGCTGGACGCGGTCGAGGCCATCGCCTCGGTGGACGGGCTGGACCTGCTGTTCATCGGCGCGCACGACCTGGCGGCGGACCTGGGCCTGGCCGGCCAATGGGACCACCCGGCGCTGCTGCGAGCGCTGGCCCGCATCCGCCAGGCCTGCCTGGATGCGGGCAAGGCGCTGGGCCTGGGCGGTCTGGCGGGCCAGCCCGCGCTGCTGCGCGAACTGGCCGCCCCGCCGCAGGGCTGCCTGGTCTCGACGGGCACGGACCTGGCCTGCCTGCTCGGCGCGGCCACGCAGCGCGCCGCCGCCGCGCATGCGCTGCGCGACCCGGCTGGCGCAAGCCCTAGCAGCAGTCGCACAGCAGCACGTCGTTGACCACGTTGCGCGGCCGCGCGCCCAGCCGACCGAAGCCGAAGGCCGCCATCACATCGTGGCAGACCTCCATGGCCTGGTCCTCGCAGGCGGCGTCGTCCACGCCCGGGCAGGTGACCAGCACGCGCCGCGCGCACATATGGTCCAGGAAGTCCGCCGACACCGCTCCCCCGACGACCGTCACCGAGCGCACGCTGGCCGGCAGGCCGTTCTGGCGCAGTCCGGCCAGCATGCATGAGCGGACGATCAGCGCCGCCGTGTCCGCCGGCAGGCACTCGTCGGCGTCCAGGCAGTCCACGGCAAAGAAATCGTCCAGCCTGCGCACCGCGCCCGCCGCCAGCGGCAGCAGGCTGACGCAGCGGTGCCGGCTCAGGGACAGCCGCATCATGATGCGCGGATCCAGTCGGCGGCGCGCTCGGCCAGCATCAGCACGGGCGCGTTGATATTGCCCGAGGTCAGGTCGGGCATGACCGACGCATCGACGATGCGCAGCCCCGGCACGCCCAGGCAGCGCATGCGCCCGTCCACCACCGCCATCGGATCGCGCTCCGCGCCCATGCGACAGGTGCCGCCCGGGTGGTGCACGGTGATGGCCGTGCGGCGGATGAATGCGTCCAGCGCCGGGTCGTCTTCGACGCCCTGCCCGGGCGCCAGCTCGTCGAGCACGAAATCACCCAGCGCCGGCTGACGCATCAGGTCGCGCGCGATGCGCACCGAATCGCGCACCCGCTCCCGGTCTTCCTGGCAGGCCAGGAAGTTCTGGTCGATGCGCGGCGCGGCCAGCGGATCCGCGCCCGCCACCGTGATGCGGCCCCGGCTGCGCGGATGCAGCAGGACGGTGCGCACGGCGAAGCCGTCCTGGAACGGCTGGCGCCAGGGCTTGAGCCAGGGCCGGGCCGTGAACGGCGCCGCCGTCAGCAGGAATTGCAGGTCGGGCGTGTCCATGCCCTCGGGCTGCACGAAGCCCACCACCCCGCCCGGCACGTCGCCGGCGAAACCTTCGCCGCCCAGGTAGGCGCGCACCATCGAGCGGCCGATGCGGTCCAGCCGCAGCTCGCGCACGAAGGGACCGGGCGCGCGCCGCCGCGCCGTCACGATGACCGAGATGTGGTCCTGCAGATTGGCGCCCACGCCGGGACGGTCCAGCCGCACCGACAGGCCGGCCTGTTCCAGCACTCGCGCCGGCCCGATGCCCGAATGCATCAGGATGGCTGGCGTGTTGATCGCGCCGGCGGCGAGGATGACCTCGCGCCGCGCCCGCGCCGTCTGCTGCCGGCCGCCGCGCAGATAGCGCAGCCCCGTGGCGCGATCTCCGTCGAAATCCAGGCCCAGCACATGCGCGCCGGTCTCCACGCGCAGGTTCGGCCGCCGCAGCGCCGGCCGCAGATAGGCGGTCGCGGCGCTGCAGCGCCGTCCCTGGCGGATCGACATCTGCAAGCGCGAGAAGCCGCCGGCGGGCCGCGCGTTGTAGTCCTCCAGCCAGGGATGGCCCGCCTGCCCGGCCGCCGTCGCGAAGGCGTCGAGCAGCGGATCCTGGTAGCGGCAGCGCTGCACGCGCAGGGGGCCGCCGCCGCCGCGCTCGGCGCCCGCGCCGTCCTCCCAGTCCTCCAGCCGGCGGAAATACGGCAGGGTATCCTCGAAGCGCCATTCATCCAGGCCATAGTCGCGCGCCCAGCGGGCGAAGTCGCCCGGATGGCCGCGCACGAAGGCCATGGCATTGGTGGACGAGCTGCCGCCCACCACCTTGCCGCGCGCGCACTCGATCGCGCGGCCGTCGGCGTGCTCGGCCGGCTCGGCGTCGTAGCCCCAGTCGTGCAACCGCTTCTGCAGGATCTTGCCCCAGCCCAGCGGCACGTGGATCAGCGGATCGCGATCCCAGGGGCCGGCCTCCAGCACCAGCACGCGGCAGTCCGCCTGCGCGCTCAGGCGGTTGGCCAGCACGCAGCCGGCCGAACCGGCGCCGACGATGATGTAGTCGTACTCGGCGCTCATGTCCTGGCCACCTGCCGGAAATTCACGTGCACATTCTTCTCCCGCGTGAAGGACAGCATCTCGCCAAAGCACTCGTCGCGGCCGATGCCCGACTGCCGCACGCCGCCGTAGGGCGCGCCCAGGAAATGCTTGCCTACCTCGTTGATCCAGACAAAGCCGGCGTCGATCTCGCGCGCCAGCCGGTGCGCCCGCGACAGGTCCGCCGTCCAGATGGCCGCCGTCAGGCCCACGTCCAGGCCCCGGATCTGGTCCAGCATCGCCGTCTCGTCGTGCCAGGGCATCAGCGCCAGCACCGGCCCGAACAGTTCCTCGCGCGCCAGCGCCGAATCGGCGGGCACATCGGCATACACGGTGGGCTCCAGATAATGGCCGCCCGCCGGCACGCCACGGGTCGGAATGGCGCCGCCATGCAGCAGCCGGCCGCCGCTGGCCTCGTCGATGACGCGCTTGACGCGGTCGCGGTGCTCGGCGCTGATCATCGCGCCCATCGTGGTGGCCGGATCGGTCGGATCGCCGGGCACGTAGGCGCCGCAGGCCTGGACCACATGGCGGCAGACCTCGTCGTAGATGTCGCGGTGGACGAAGGCGCGGCTGGTCGAGCCGCAGGACTGGCCGCACCAGGTGAAGTTCATGCCGTCGACGATGGCGCGCGCCGCCTGCGCCGGATCGACGTCGGCGCAGGCCACGAAGGGATTCTTGCCGCCCAGCTCCAGCGCCACCGGCTTGATGCGGCCGGCGGCCGCCTGCATGACCTTGCGGCCCGTGGCGATGCTGCCGACCAGCCCGATCATGTCCACGTCGGGGCTCTCGGCCAGCGCGGCGCCGGCCTCGCCGCCGCCCGGAAGTATGGCCAGCACGCCCGGCGGCAGCAGGTCGCCGATCAGCTCGGCGCAGCGCAGCGCAGACAGCGGCGCCTGCGCCGGCGGCTTGATGATGACGGCGTTGCCCGCCGCCAGTGGCGCGGCCAGCTTGCCCATGGCGAACAGCAGCGGATGATTGAACGCCACGATGCGCGCGACCACGCCCAGCGGCTCGCGCTCGGTGTAGTTCAGGGCGTCCGGCCCCATCGGGATGGTGTCGCCCTTCAGCTCCGTCACCAGCCCGGCGAAGAAGTCCAGCAGCGCGGCGGCCACCATGACGTCCGAGCCCATCTCGCTCACCGGATTGCCGCAGTCCAGCGCGTCCAGCAGGGCCAGCTGGGCGGCATTGTCGCGCAGCCGCTGGGCGACGCGGCGCAGCACCGCCGCGCGCGCCAGCGGCGCCGTGCGGCGCCAGATGGCATGGCCTTCCCGCGCGGCGCGCGCGGCCCGGGCCACATCCTCGCGGCCGGCCTCGGCCACGCGCATCAGCAGCTCGCCCGTGCCCGGCGCGCGGACCTCCATCCAGCGGTCGGACTGTGGCGCGTGCCAGGCGCCGCCGTAGTACAGGCCGGCCTGGGCCGGCAAGGCCACCGGGCCGCTGGCCGTGTCGTGCGTCTTCGGATTCATGCCTGGGTTCCTCAGCGTTTGACCGGGCCGGCCTGTTGCAGGAAGCGGGTATCGAAGCCCTTGCTGTCATCGAAGCTGGCCGCCAGCGCGCCCTGTTCCTTGTAGAGCGTGGCGGTGGCCCGCCACTGCGCCGGATCGATCCAGCCCAGCCCGTGCTCGCGGGTATGGGCGCTGAAGAAGGTGTAGTCCAGGTCGGCCTGAAGCTGCGCCACCAGCATCTCCTTCTTGCCCTTGTATTCCGGGTTGTTCCTGATCAGCGAGTCGGCCGCGGCGCCCGGATCCTGGATCACGTCGGCGTAGCCCTTCATATAGGCGGCCACGAAGCGGCGCACCAGGTCCGGCCGCTCGGCGATGGTCTTGTCGGCCGTGAACATGCCCGAGCCATAGCTCTGGATGCCCAGATCCGCGCCGTGCAGCACCGACAGCGAGCCGGGGCCGCCGGCCTTGTGCTCCAGCTCGGGCACTTCGGCGTCGATATAGCCCGGCACCGCGTTCACGCGGTTGAGCAGCAGGAAGTTCTCATAAGGCGGCGACACCGTGGACTGCTTGATGTCGTTGAGCGAAATGCCGTTCTTGGCCAGCGCCGCCTTCAGGAAGATGTAGGTGGACCCGGCCGGATGCACGCCGATATTGGCGCCCTTGAGCTGCTGCACGGACTTGAGGTCGAAGTTCTTCTTCACCGAGATGATGGCCAGCGGCGTCTTCTGGTTGACCGCCACCAGCGCCGTGTTGGCGATGCCCTGCGACCTGCCCACCATCAGCGTGGGCAGGTCCGAGAAGCCGAAGTCGGCGTTGCCGTTGGCCACCAGCCGCAACGCGTCGGTGGAGCCGGTGCCCTTGCGGATCGTACCGGCGTCGATGCCCTGCTCGGCGAAATAGCCCTTGTCGCGCGCCACGAAGAACGGCGCATGGTTGCCGCGCACCACCCAGTCCAGCTGCACGGTGACGGCATCCTTGGTCTGGGTCTGGGTCTGGGCCTGGGCCTGGGCCTGGACCGCGCCGGCCAGGGCCAGCGCGCCCAGCAGGCCGCACAGCTTGCTACGCTTGATCATGATTTTCCCCTTGTTGATTGTCGATGCTTCAGCGCGCCGCCCAGCCCAGGAACCGCAGCTCGGCCAGCTCGATCAGGTAATAGAAGAAGACGCCCAGGACGGATATCTGCACCAGCGCGGCGAACACCAGCGCCGTATCCATCTGGCTGGAGGCGAACTGGATCATGTAGCCCAGCCCGGCCGAGGCGCCGACGAATTCGCCGACGATCGCGCCGATCACGCTCAGGGTGATCGCGACCTTCATGCCCGCCATGAGGGCCGGCAGCGAGGACGGGATCTTCACGCGCGCCATGATCTGGCCCGGCGTCGCGCCGATGGACTGCAGCAGCGACATCAGGTTGGCGTCGGCCGAGCGCAGGCCCACCAGCATGTTCAGCGTGACCGGGAAGAAGGCCATGATGACGATCAGGGCGATCTTGGGCAGCAGGTCATAGCCGAACCACAGGATCAGCAGCGGCGCCAGCGCGATCTTCGGCACGTTCTGGAACAGCACGATGAGCGGATAGCTGGCGCGGCCGAACCAGGCGTATCGGTCCACCAGCAGCGCCAGCGTGATCCCCACCACGCAGGAACACAGAAAGCCGTAGAGGATTTCCGCGCCCGTGACCAGGCTGGCCTGGAACAGCTCGTCCTGGCGCTCGAACAGCACGGCGACGATGGCCGACGGCGCCGGCACCACGAAGGCCGACACCTGCAGCAGCCGGACCGCCGCCTCCCACAGCGCCACGATCAGCAGCACCAGCGCGAGGCTGGGCAAGGCGGCGCGCCAGGCCTGGCGCAGCCGGCCGGACGCGGGCCGCGCGGGCGCGGCGGGTTCTTTCAAGGTCGTGCTCATGCTCATTTTCCGCTCCCCGGCGCATGCCCTGCCTTGAGCAGCTGCCGCAACTGGAAAGACTTCTGGTGGAACATCGGGCTGGAAAACGTCGCCTCGTTCTTGGGCTGCGGCAGGCCGATATCCAGCTTCTGCACGATGCGCGCCGGATTGGTGGCCATGACGTAGACGCTGTCGGACAGGTAGACCGCCTCGTCGATGGAGTGCGTGACGAACACCACCGTCTTGCCGGTGCGCCGCCAGATATCGAGCAGGAAGTCGCTCATGTGCTCGCGCGTGATGGCGTCCAGCGCGCCGAAGGGCTCGTCCATCATCAGCACCTCGGGATCCAGCGCCAGTGCCCGTGCGATCGATACGCGCTGGCGCATGCCGCCGGACAGCTGCGCCGGATACCGGTCGGCCGCGTACTCCAGGCCGACCAGGCGCAGCAGTTCCAGCGCGCGGTCGCGTTGCCGCTCGCGCGGCACCGCGTCCACCAGCGCCATCAGCGAACAGACGTTCTCCAGCGCGGTCTTCCAGGGCATCAGCGCGGCTTCCTGGAACACCATGCCCACGCGCCGCTGCCGCACCGCCTCGCCCGGCGGCACGCCGGCCACCGAGACCTCGCCGCCGGTCGGCGGCACCAGTCCGGCGAACACCTTCAGCAGCGTGCTCTTGCCGCAGCCCGAAGGGCCGATGATGGAGGTGAACGAGCCTTTCGCGATCTCGATGTCGATGTCGCTCAACACCCGCACGCAACCGGCGCGGGTGTCGAAATCCACGTTCAGGCCGCGGGCCCGTATCTGCGCCGCCAGGGGCGCCGCCTCCCGCGCCGGGCCGGGCCCGGCGGATGCATTCGCCTGCATGTCCATGGCCCGCCTCAACCCGCGGCCACGGCCGCCGCGAAAGCCGGCCGCTGCTCGATGCGCGCCATCCATTGCCGCAGATGCGCCAGCTCGGGCTTGGGATGGGGGAACTTCAGGCAGCGGCGCACCAGCGGCGCCAGGCAGATGTCGGCCAGGGAGAAGGCCTCGCCCGCGACCCAGGGCCGGCCCGCCAGGTGCCCGTCCAGCAGCGACAGCTCGGCGGACAGCAGCTTGGCGGCCGCCTCGCTCAGTTGCTCGGGCGGCAGCTTGGCTTCCTTGAAGCCGGCCAGGTAGGCCACGTTGAGCGAGGCCAGCGTCCAGTCCATCCAGCGCTCGACCTGGCTGCGCGCGGCGGGATCGCGCGGATACAGCGCGTGGGCCTCCTGCTTGTTGGCCACATAGCGCAGGATGGTGTGCGATTCCCACACGTGCAGCTCGCCGTCGCGCAGGGTCGGCACCTTCTGCGTGGGGTTGATGGCCTGGTATTGCGGGGTGAGCGTGGTGCCCTCGAAGGTCTTGCCGTAATCGTGGCGCTTGTACGGCGCGCCCAGCTCTTCGAGCAGGAACAACACTTTCTGCACATTGCCCGAGGTGGCGCGTCCCAGAACTTCCAGCATGATGATTCTCCCTTGATATATGGTTTGCGCGGCCGTTCAGGACCGCTGCGGCTTGTAGGCGATGCACTCGATCTCGATCTTGGTGTCGATGACCGCGCGGGCCTCCACGGTCGTGCGCGCGAGCATCCCGTCCGGGAAGTACTCCTTGAACACGCCGTTGTAGCGGCCAAAATCGCGCGCGTCTTCCAGGTAGACGGTGGCCTTGACCACGTCGGCCAGGTCGCAGTCGGCCGCCCGCAGCGCCCGCCGCATCGCTTCGATAGTGGCGCGCGTCAGCTGTTCGATGGTGCCTTCCAGCATGACGCCGTTCTCGTCCTTGGCCACCTGGCCCGACACGAAGACGTAGTCGCCCGCCCGCACCGCCGGATGGAACGGCAGGTTGGGATTCTTGTTGCCAAAGGCTTGTTGCAGATAGGTCATGGTCAGGTCCCGTAGACGGAGCTTTCGATGATGTCCAGGCCGCGCTGCCGGTCCAGCAGGTAGAGCAGCCCGCGGTCGTCGGTGGTGACGTCGTTGGACGACGCGCGTTCGCAGCCGGCCGGCGGGTCGGGCTCATAGCAGCCCACTTCGCGCGGCCGGAACGGATCGCTGATGTCCAGCAGTCGCAGGCCGCGCGCGAACCAGGCGAAGGGCAGCACATTGCCGCTGAACTTCTCGGCCGGCTGGTGACAGCCGGACATGGCTTCTTGCGGCTGGCCGTCAGGGTCCACGCCGTCGACCTGGAAGGTGGAGATCGGCATGGGCTGGCGCTCGTCCGTGATGTCGAAGAACCAGGTGAAGGCCGGCGGCGACGGCCGCAGCTTGGCCACGTCCTCGTCCGCCACCACCAGGATCTGGCGGCCCTTGAGCAACCCCGGTATGGGCAGCGCCGTGTGCGTGGGATGCGGATGGGCCGGCCCGGTGTTGAACTGCGACACCAGGCGCGGGCGCGCCATGTCCTCGATGTCCAGGATGAACATGCCGTGATGCCAGTACGACACGTACAGGCGGTTGCCCATGCGCAGCGGATGGTGGCAGCGCGGCGGCACGTAGTTGTCCCAGGGATAGGTT
The DNA here is from genome assembly GCF_043119405.1 of Achromobacter sp. 413638. Lineage (NCBI taxonomy): Bacteria > Pseudomonadati > Pseudomonadota > Betaproteobacteria > Burkholderiales > Alcaligenaceae > Achromobacter > Achromobacter sp. 413638. Next base: position 20,560 of record NZ_JBICCO010000022.1, on the reverse strand, counting down.
TCGCCGCCGGCCTCGTGCTGGCCGGGAATCCACCAGCGCCCCACTTCCTCGGGCTTCGCCGGATCGCGCAGGTCCAGGATCTTGACGATGTTGCCGATGTAGCCCGGCGCCGTCGGCGAGATATAGGCGTAGCGGCCGTCGAAGTCGTAGCGGTGCACGCCGCCGCCCTGGGTGCCGGTCTTCCAGTGCGTGATCAGGCGCGGACGGTCCGGCCGGCTGACGTCGTAGATGCCCAGTCCGCCGCCGAAATCGTCGGCGCCGCTGCGGAACTTCTCATAGTTGACGATCATCAGGCCGTCGCGCACGCGCACCTTGTGCGAATGCCAGCCGATGGGCACTTCCAACGACGCCAGCAGGCGCGGGCGGCGCGGGTCTTCGACGTCGTAGATCGAGGTGCCGTAGGGCGGACGCATGTGCGAGACATACATCGTCGCGCCCTCCACCCAGACCTGTCCGCCCCCCTCGCAATCGACGTGGGCGAGCAGCGAGGTATTCCATTGTTTAGCCAAGGCCGGGCTCCCTCAGACCAGCTCGACCAGGTCGCCGCCGGCCGTGCGTCCCCACTGGTGGAACAGGCCCATGGCGCGCAGCGCCGGCTCGTCGCTGGCGATGAACAGGATCAGCGGCTCGGTGGCGTCGTTGCGGTACTGCACCCAGTTCTCGCTGGGCACGGCGACCGTGTCGAACGGTTCGAGCGCATGCCGCTGTTCGCCCACCGTCATGCTGCCCTGGCCGCTGAACGGCGACACCAGCAGGTTGGCGGTCTGCTTGAGCGGCAGCGTGGTCTCGCCCGGCCGCACCATCTGCATGAAGAAGGTCATGGTCCGGTAGACCGGGCCGCCCCGAAGCGGATGCGTGTATTCGATCGACACGCCCTCGTGCGGCGATTCGTCCCAGTCGCGAAAGCGATACAGCAGCTCGCGCATGGCTTCGTAGCGGTACACGAACATGGGCGAGGAATCGCCGCCGCCGCGCCGGTGGTCGAGAAAGCGCGGCGTCAGTCCGCCGGCGCCATAGACCATGCGCGAATACTCGGTCTGGAAGCGCGCGCTCTGCTTGCGCACGACCTCGCCGTTTTCCTGGTAGTCGTGCTGGAACGACAGGGCGTTCAGGTTCTCGACCAGCGGATAGTCCAGCACTGACAGATTGATGGCCGGCTCGCCGCCCAGGTTGCCGTGGTTGTGCCAGGTGTCGCGCGGCGTCAGCACCATGTCGCCGGGCAGGAAGGTGATGTCCTCGCCCTCCACGCCCGTGAAGTTCTGCCGGCCCGTCAGGCCGAAGCGCACGGCGCTGGCCGTGTGCGCGTGCGGCGGCATGAGTTCGTTGGGATCGTTCTGGCGATAGGCGGTGTACAGCGTGGACACCGTCGCGCGGCGCGGCGCCAGGCCCGGGTTGATGAGGATCAGCGAGCGGCGGTCGGTGTTCTCGGTGGAGATCAGGCGCGCCGACTGGGCCAGCAGGGGCTGGATGTCGTCGCGGTACGACCAGCGGTGCGGCACCGGCTTGGGGCCGTTGGTCAGCTGGCTGATGTCGTCGTGCGCGCTGTCTCCGCGCGCCCAGAACGGAAACATGTGCCTCCGTTCGATCTGCTCATACATGGACAGCAATTCCGCCGCGCGCGCATCGCCGGCGACCTCGGTCGCGTGCATACACATTCCCCTTTGAATGGTTATCAGGATTCAGCGGAACAAAATCTAATAACAACCAATGGTTGTGTAAACGCGATTCTGGTTTTTTTATGGAAAACCCCTAAACCTGATTTTCCGACCCTTATTTTTCTGCGCTTTCCCCATGCAAATCAGGCATTTGCGAATTAGCAACCGAATAACCGCCAATTAACAACCATTCAGGGTTTTCGATATTGCTGGGCGTATATTCCGCCCATAAGATGTACGCAAAAAAACCGGAGGCGGGAAACTCATGGCACGCACAAGGCAACCCGAAGTTTCGAATGACGTCACGCGCCTGATCACGCAGATCCGCGCCATGATCGGCAAGGGCGAGGAGCTGCCGCCCGAGCGCCTGCTGGCCGATCAGCTGAAGGTGAAGCGGCATCGCCTGCGGCTGGCGCTGGAGACGATGCGCGACGCCGCCGAACTGCCCCGCCCCATCATCCGCCGCAACGACAGTCCGGTGCTCAAGAGCGACGTGGTGGTCCAGGGCACCAATGCGCTGGAGGTCATCGAGCTGCGCATCGTGCTGGAGCCGGCCATCGCGCGCTTGGCGGCGGTGCGCGCATCGCCGGTGCAGATCGCCAAGATCCTGGAAGCCGCCACCACGCCGCAGGGCGTGACGCGCACCATCGGCGACATCGCCTTCCACAAGCTGCTGGCCGACAGCTCCGGCAACCAGCTCGCGGCCAGTCTGTATGCCTTCCTGCGCCGCGTCGGCTCCGACCACAGGCTGCACGTGCCCATGGCCAGCGCGATCACGAGCGAGCGCATCCAGCAACGCGACCAGGAACACCGCGCCATCGCGGAAGCCATCGCCGCGCGCTCGCCGGACGCCGCCGAACAGGCCATGCGCCAGCACTTGCGGCGGGTCCAGCGCGAGATCGCCGATCGCTTGAATCCGCTGGAGACGGCCTGAATTTCTGGCCTGAGTCTCTGGCCTGAGTCTCTGGCCTGAGTTTCTGGCCTGATTTCCTGGCTAGCGCTTTCAGGCTGGGACGTTCAGACCTGGAGTGCCGACCTGGAGCGCCATGCCTGCCCCTAGCCCGCGCCGCCGGGCGGCGGTGCTACGCCTGCCTCTCCATCAATTCCACGACCCAGTCGATGAAGGCGCGCAGCTTGGCGCTGACGTGGCGGTTGGGCGGATAGGCCAGGTACATCGGCATCGTTTCCATGTCCCAGTCCTCGAACAGCCGCGCCAGCTCGCCGCTGGCCAGATGCGGCCGCGCCATGTAGTCGGGCAGCCACAAGATGCCCAGCCCCGCCAGGCCGGCCTGCAGATAGGCGTTGCCGTCGTCCACCGCCAGCGCGTAGCGTCCGTGCACGCTCAGGCGTTCGCCGCCGCGCTGCATGGCATAGGGCAGCGCCCGCCCCAGCCGCGCCCACAGATAGCCCACGATGCGATGGTGCGAGTCTTCCAGCTCGCCCGGATGCCGTGGCACGCCCGCCATCGCCAGATAGCCCGGCGACGCGTACACGCCCAGCCGCAGGTCCGCCACGCGGCGCGCGCGCAGCGATTGGTCCTGCAGCTCGCCGCCGCGGATCACGCAGTCCACGTTCTCGCCGATCAGGTCCACCTTGCGGTCGCTCACGCCCAGGTCCAGCTGGATCTCGGGATAGCGCGCGTGGAAGGCCGGCAAGGCCGGCACCAGCACCATGCGCGCGAAGGGACTGGGCACGTCCACGCGCAGCCGGCCCCGGGGCGAGGCCGAGGCGTCGGACAGGCTGGTCTCGGCATCGTCCATGTCGGCCAGCAGGCGCAGCACGCGTTCGTAATAGGCCGCGCCGTCGGCCGTGACATTGACCTGGCGAGTCGTGCGGTTCAACAGCCTGACGCGCAGCCGCGCCTCCAGCTGCTGCACCAGCTGCGTCACACTGGTCCGGCTGATGCGCAGCGTCTCGGCCGCCTTGGTGAAGCTGCCTGTCTCCACCACCCGCGCAAACGCTTGCATTGCATCGAATCGGTCCATGCGTGTCTCCTGCCCTTCGCCAGATTGTTTGCATTCTACAAACAGTGCTGGACAGGCTTGCCCGTTTATCGGCGGCGCGCCGCCTCCTACAGTGCGGCATCGGTTCACACACATCCAGGCCAGCCGGCCTGTACACGGAGATCAGGCATGACCCAACGCGACGTCGTCTTTCCCCCCGGACGCCAGGCGCTTTATGAGCGCAACCGCTATTCCCCGGCGATCAAGGCCAACGGCTTCCTGTTCGTCTCGGGCCAGGTCGGCAGCCGCGAGGATGGCTCGCCCGAGCCGGACCTGGACGAACAGGTGCGGCTGGCGTTCCGCAACCTCAACGCCGTGCTGGCCGCCGCCGGCTGCAGCTTCGACGACGTGGTCGACGTGACAGTGTTCATCGTCGATCCCGCATCGACGTTCGAACGGATCTGGCGCATCGTTCCCGAGTTCTGGGGACAGGCGCCGTATCCCACGCTGACCGGCGTGGGCGTCACCTGGCTGTATGGGTTCGACGTTGAACTCAAGGTGATCGCCAGGCTGCCGGACGGCGCGGCGGGCTAGGGCCTGTCAATGCAACGGCGCGCGGGATTCGGGAGGCGCGCTTGCGGGTGAAAAACCGTCGTCGCTCACGACAGCCCGCGCTTCGCCTTCCGGGTCTCGACCCAGGAAATCAGGAAGCCCGCCTCGCCGAAGGCGTTGTTGGCGTCCGTCAGATCCTCGGCGCCGACGTCCATCCGGTACGGCGCATCGCCGACCTGGGCCAGCCCGTCTTGGCCCACGCGCTGAGCGATGAACGCCCGCAGCGAATGGCGGGATGCGAGGCCGAGCGCGATGTCCGTGGCAGGCGCGGTCGCGCCGGGAGACTTGGAGGCGGAGCCGGTCACTTGAAGCTGTCGTACTCTCGGTAGTGATTCACCTGGGCGATGAATTCGGCCGGGTCCTCGCCATTCAACCGGCCGGCGATGTATTGCACATTCCCGGCCAGCATCCAGCCACGCAAGTCCAGGCCCCGGACGGCTACCGGCATTTCCAGGTCTTCGTCGTCCAGGTAGACCTCGTCATCGTCCAGTTCCTCCAGATACGTTTCCGAAATGGAATAGAACACGGCCTGCTCGGGCGTCGCGCGCCACGCGTCCAGGTTCACGTAGATCCACTCCCCGGCCTGCAGCGCGGGGATGGCCCGCAGCAGCTCGGCCAGCGTCTTGAACACCTGCATGTCAATCTCCCGTCGGCACGCGATTCAATCGAAGATCCTCATGGCGAGAGAACAATAGCCCGAAACGAAGTCCATCAGGTCATGAAGGTAGTCTTCATGCTCCGGCGCCGCCACGGCCATGGACGCCAGCTCCGCGTACATGCGGTCCCGCGTCCAGCCCGCCGCGCGATGGCGAAGCAGCATTTCCCTGGCGGGCGCGTGGGCCATGCCAGCGGTCGCGGCGTTCAATATGTCCTGCCGGAACGGGCCGGCTTCCGGGGTGCTGCGCATGTTCTCTGGACCGGATCAAAGCCGGATCGATTCAAGCGGATGATGAATCGGCGCGCGGGATCGCCATCCTGCGCGCCGTGGCCTCGTCGACCAGGGTCCGCAGCGCGCGCAGCACCTCGTCGTGCTGCGCGTAGTCGCGGCCATAGGTCAGGTTGAAACCGTAATCGAAATCGGGCGGATTGTCGCCCTGGCTGTGCTGCAGAATGGTTTCCATCTTGTCCAGCGCCTTCACCGCGCGGGCTTCCGGCGTCGCGGCGGCCTCGTACTCGTCCCACAGCGCCAGCAGCCGCTCGCGCGCCGCCGGGTCCAGGCTGCGGGCCAGTTGCAACAGGTCGCGGCGCTCGCGCGCGCTCTTGTCCGGATGCGCGTCGCGCACGATCGCCGGCACATCGCCGCCCAGCGCCTCGCCCAGGTCGTGGACCACGCACAGCTGCAACACGCGCAGCGGATCCAGCCCCGCGAGCCCATCCTGGAACAGCATGGCCATCAGGCACAGACGCCAGCTGTGCTCGGCCGTGCTTTCCTGCCGGCCGCCGGAGCTGCGGCCGCTGCGCAGCACGTCCTTGAGGCGTTCGGCCTGGCGGATGAATTCCAGCCGGCCTTCGAGTGTCGCGGCATCCATGCTTCATGACTCCTTGCGTGTCGGCCGCGCGCTGGGTTCGAATCGCGCGCGCCAGACTCGGATATTGCATCGCCGCCGGATGCGCGTCCACGCATAAAAAATGATCGCAGCGAGACGCGAACCCGCGTACCGCACGGCCACGCGTGGCAGGCTCGCACCCGATCGGATAGACTTCAGCGTCCAGATTCCATGCCACACGCATTCTCTCCATGACGCCAGGCCCGCTCACGGATCGCTGAGCCGCAACGACACCCAACCCCAGTCGTTGCGGCGATCGCCCCTCATTGAGCCCCCTCTCTGAGCCTCATCCAGGCAGATCGCCGCCGGATTCTCTTTCCGTGCGGAGGCTTTGCCATGCCCACCCATTCTTCCCCTGCCCGCCCCGACATCTGGGCCGGTCCCCTGCCGCCTGCGCTCGCGCTGATGGCGCCCTTCGACCTGCTCGCCTCGCTGGCGATGGACGTGTACCTGCCCGTGGTGCCGGCCATGCCCGCGGCCTTGCAGACCACGCCCGCCATGGTCCAGCTGACCCTCAGCATCTACATGCTGATGCTGGGACTGGGCCAATTGATCTTCGGCCCGCTGTCCGACCGCATCGGCCGGCGGCCGGTGCTGCTGGGCGGCGCGCTGCTGTATGCCGCCGCGTCGCTGGCGCTGGCCGCCGCCGGCAGCGGCGGGCTCTTCGTCGCGTTGCGGCTGCTACAGGCGCTGGGCGCCTCGGCCGCGCTGGTGGCCATGTTCGCCACCGTGCGCGATGTTTATGCCGACCGGCCGGAAGGCAGCACCATCTATGGCCTGTTCAGCGCCATGCTGGCCTTCGTCCCCGCGCTCGGGCCGATGCTCGGCGCGGCCATCGCGGCGGGCTTCGGCTGGCGGGCGATCTTCGTCGCGCTGGGCGCGGCGGGCCTGCTGGCGTGGTTGCGCGCCATGCCGCGCTGGCGCGAGACCCGTCCATCCACGCCGGGCGCGCGGCGGCCCGGCTTCGCGCCCATGCTGGGCAGCCTGCGGTTCTGGATCTATACGCTGGGATTCAGCGCGGCGATGGGCGCCTTCTTCGTGTTCTTCTCGACCTCGCCGCGCGTGCTCATGGGCGCCGCCGGCTACTCGCACATGGCCTTCAGCGCGGCCTTCTCGACGGTCGCGCTGGTCATGATCGCGGCCACGCGGCTGGCGCCGCGCCTGGTGGCGCGCTGGGGCATCGCCGGCAGCTTCGCGCGCGGGGCGGCGACGATGCTGGCGGGCGCGGCGCTCCTGGCCGGCTGCGCCGCCACGACGGCGCCGTCCTTTGCCACCTTCGTGATGCCGATGTGGCTGGTGGCGACCGGCATGGTGCTGGTGGTTTCAGTCAGCGCCAACGGCGCGCTGCGGGACTACGGCGACGCGTCGGGCGCCGCGGTGGCGCTGTACTACGCCGCGCAAAGTCTGATCGTGGCCGGCTTGGGCACGCTGTCCACACTGGCGCTGGATGGCGGCAGCGCCTGGCCGCTGGTCGCCTATTGCGCCGCCATGCCGGCGGCCAGCCTGCTGGGGTTGGCGCTGTTGCAACGCAGGGAAGTGGCCGGACGCGAGGACTGAACCCGAGGCCGCGTCACAGCGTCTCGACCAGCCGCGCCGCCGAGCCGTCCGCCAGCACGATGCGCGTCCAGCGGCAGGCGCTCTGGCGGATCGGCACCTCATCCGAGCGATTGGCGCCGGTGCAAAACTCGATGGCGGGCGGGGCTTGCGTTTCGCGCCAGCCCATGGCTTCCAGCGCCGCTTCCATGCGCTGGATTTCCGGCGTGGCGTAGCGCCACAGCGAACGGCCCATCAGCCCGGACAAGGGCGCGCCGAACTCGGCGGCGCGCGACGGCGAGCAGGCCAGCAGCGCGTGACTCAGGTCGCAGACCAGGTGCATCGGCGACGGACCGGCATCGACCAATCGGGCCAGCGCCCGATCCGCCGCCGCGTCCAGCCTGGCGGACAGCCGACGCTCGACCTGCGCGCGCTCGGCCGGCTCCATCTCCTGCACGCCGCTTTCCCAGCGAGATATCGTGGACTGCGCCACGCCGAACAGCTCGGCGGCATGCGTCTGCTTGATCCGGTTCAACAGACGCCAGCGCCGCAACGCGGCGCCCAGTCGCACGGGTTTGAAATCGAGAACCGTCATGGCGGCCAGGGGTGGATGTCGTGCGGGCGCATCTGCGGGACAGCGCACTAGCGCTGCTGCATCGCCATGCGCACGCCCAGCGCGCAATAGACCGTGCCGACCGCCTTGCCCTGCCAGCGCCAGATCGCCGGATGGCGGCGCAGGAAGCGGCCGACGCGGCCGGCGCACAGCGCCACCAGCCCCGTGCTCAAGGCGCCCATCAGCACGAACAGCACGCCCAGCGTGGCCAGCTGCAAGGCCACGGGACCGTTCTGCGGACGCACGAACTGCGGCAGGAAGGCCAGGAAGAACAGCGCCGACTTGGGGTTCAGCACCTCGGCCAGGATCGCCTGCCGGAACGCCGTGCGCGCGTCGACGCGCGCGGCCGGCGTCAGTTCGGGCAGGTCGGCCCGCTCCAGGAAGGCGCGCACGCCCAGGTAGACCAGATAGGCCGCGCCGGCGTACTTGACCACGTTGAACAGGAAAGCGGACGTCATCAGGATGGCCGACAGCCCCAGCACTGCCATGCAGGTATGGATCAGGTCGCCGGCCGCGATGCCGAGTCCGGTCGCCATGCCCACGCGCGTGCCCGAGGTGGCCGCCCGCGCCAGCGTCAGCAGCACGGCGGGGCCGGGAATCAGCACGAAGCCGGTCAGCACGGCGAGATAGGTAAGCAGCGTGGCGTGGTCGATCATTGCGTGTTTCCCTTGGAGGCGCGGCGAGCAGGCGGGCGCGCGCCGCCCTGCTCCAGGCGGCAGGCCAGCCCGTCCAGCAACAGGGCCAGGCCCTGTTCGAACGCCTGGTCCGGGCCGCCGCCTTCGAGTATATCCATGGCGGCGCGCAGCAGCGGCGCGTCCTGCGGCAGTTCCTGCCGGGTCATGCCCTGCCCCGCGCCGTCCTGTGCCGCCTGCTGCTCCAGCACCGCGCCCACCGTGTACTGGCTGACCGCCAGCAGCGCATGCACGCTGGCGTCCGGCGCAAACCCGGCGTCCCGCAGCAGGCGCAGCTGCGCCTCCACCGCGCCGGCCTGCGGCCCGTCCGGCCGCGTGCCCGCATGAATGCGCGCACCGTCGCGATAGGCCAGCAGGCCGCGCCGGAAGCTCATGGCGTTGTCGTGCAGGAACGTGCGCCAGTGCTCGCCCGGCTGCGGGATGCCACGGGTGTGGCGTTCGACCAGCATCTGCCGGGAAAGCGCGTCCAGCAGTTCGCGCTTGTTCTTGAAGTGCCAATAGAGCGCGGGTTGCTGCACGCCCAGGCGCTCGGCTAGGCGGCGCGTGCTCAGGCCGTCCACGCCGACCTCGTTCAGCAGGTCCAGCGCGGCGCGGATCACGGTTTCGCGGCTGAGTTTGGTCACGCGGCTTCCTCTGTATCGACCCATCCGCCGGCCCGGATGCCGCTGTGCGTCCGCGCCGGCGTTCAGGTCCGTTCACTGAAATTCCAGGCTTGACAATTTATCACTGATAGATTTTCATACGCAAACTTATCACTGATAAATTTCTAATGAAATCCGACAAAGCCCTGTTCGTCATCCTGACGACCGTCGCGCTGGACGCAGCCGGCATCGGCCTGATCATGCCGGTGCTGCCCGGCCTGCTGCGCACGCTGGCCGGCGCCGATCAGGTCGCCAGCCACTACGGCGTGCTGCTGGCGCTGTATGCGCTGATGCAGTTCCTGTGCGCGCCGCTGCTGGGCGCGCTGTCCGACCGCCACGGACGCCGTCCGGTGCTGCTGGCCTCGCTGGCCGGCGCCGCGGTGGACTACGCGGTGATGGCGGTCGCGCCGGCGCTGTGGGTGCTGTACCTGGGTCGCGCCGTCGCCGGCCTGACCGGCGCGACCGGCGCGGTCGCCAGCTCATGCATCGCCGACCTCTCGCGCGGCGAGGACCGCGCCCGCCGCTACGGCTACCTGAGCGCCTGCATGGGCCTGGGGCTGATCGCCGGGCCGGTCATCGGCGGCCTGGCGGGCCAGTGGTCGCCGCATGCGCCCTTCGCCGTCGCCGCCGCGCTGAACGCGCTCAATTGCCTCATGGCCTGGCGCTTCCTGCCGGAATCGCGGCCCGCGTCCGACGCCACGACATCGGCCGCAACAGCCCCCGCCGCCGCTGGCATCCGCGCGGCTCGCGCGCTCCAGGCGCTCAATCCGCTGGGCGCCCTGCGCTGGGTTCGCGGCCTGCCGGCGGTGCCGGCGCTGCTGCTGGCCTACGTGCTCGCGCAGATCTCTGGCCAGGTGCCTGGATCCTTGTGGGTGCTGTACGGCGAAGACCGCTACCACTGGGACGCCGCCATGGTCGGCCTGTCCCTGGCGGCCTTCGGCGTGCTGCATGCGCTGGCGCAGGCCCTGCTGCCCGGCCCCGCCACCCGGCGTTTCGGCGAGCGCGGCAGCGCCATGCTGGGCTTGCTGGCCGATGGCTGCGCCTACGTGCTGATCGCCTTCGCGACGCAGGGCTGGATGGCGTTTCCAATCCTGTTGCCGCTGGCGCTGGGCGGCCTGGTCGTGCCCGCGTTGCAGGCGCTGCTCTCGCAGCAGGCCGGCGCGTCGCGCCAGGGGCAGTTGCAAGGATCTCTGGCCTCCCTGGCGGGCCTGACCTCCGTCATCGGCCCGCTGTGCGTCACCGCCCTCTATGCCGCGCCCGGCCAGGGTTGGAACGGCTGGCCCTGGCTGGCCGGCGCGGCGCTGAACCTGGCCGGACTGGCGCTGTTGCTGCGGCGTGCCAGGCCCGCGCGCGACCTGTGCGCCGGGAACGGGCCGGCGACGGCGCGACAGCGGCAGTGACAAGCCCCTTCGCGGAACGCCCAGCAAGGACCGGAGTGGCGAACGCGACCGGCCTGCCTACACTGGCTTCACTGCCCGAACCCCAGGAGACCCGCCATGATCCGCCAAGACGCAGCATTCACCTGCCGCTACCGCGCGCCCGGCAGCGCGCCACAAGGCCCGATCCGCTACGCCATCGGCCAGACCACACTGGGCATGGTCCTGGCCGGCAAGACGGAGCTTGGCATCTGCGCGATTCTGCTGGGCGCGGACCGGGACGCGCTGCGCGCCGAGCTGGCCGCCGCCTTTCCCGATGCGACGCTGCACGCGGATCCGCGATCGCTGCAACCTGAGCTGGCCGCCATCGCCGCCTATATCGACCACGGCAACGCCGATGCGCCGCTGGCGCTGGACGTGGGCGGCACCGCCTTCCAGCAGCAGGTGTGGCAGGCGCTCGCCGCCATCCCGGCCGGCCAGACCCGCAGCTACGGCGAGCTGGCGCGCCAGCTCGGCGCGCCCGACGCCTCGCGCGCCGTGGCCGGCGCCTGCGCCGCCAACGTGCTGGCCGTGGCCATTCCCTGCCATCGCGTGGTGCGTGGCGATGGCGCGCTATCCGGCTATCGCTGGGGCGTCGAACGCAAGCGCGCGCTGCTCGCCGGCGAGCGCGGCCGATGATGCCGGAAACCTGCGCCATGGCGCCGGACCTGGACCGCCACGATTGGGAAGCCATCGCGCGCGCGCTCGACGCGCGCGGCAATGCGCGGCTGCCCGGCTTGCTGGACCCCGCGCAATGCGCGGCCCTGGCAGCCGGATACGCCTCGCCGGACGGCTATCGCAGCCGTATCGTGATGGCGCGCCACGGCTTCGGGCGGGGCGAGTACAAGTATTTTTCCTACCCGCTGCCGCCGCTGCTGCAAGCGCTGCGCCAGGCGCTGTATCCGCGCCTGGCGCCCATCGCCAACCGCTGGAACCAACTGCTCGGCGATCCGCAACGGTTTCCCGCCACGCACGACGCGTTCCTGGCGCAATGCCATGCGGCCGGCCAGAAGCGGCCCACGCCGCTCATCCTGCAATATGGGGCGGACGACTACAACTGCCTGCACCAGGACCTGTACGGCGAGCGGGTCTTTCCCTTGCAGGTGGCCATCCTGCTGTCGCGGCCCGGCCGGGACTTCAGCGGCGGCGAATTCGTCATGACGGAGACCGCCTCCAGCGGCCAGCGCGCCGAGGTCATCGCGCTGGACCAGGGCGACGCGCTGGTCTTCACGGTCAATCACCGGCCGGCTCCGGGCAAGCGCGGCGGCACGCGCAAGGTCGCCATGCGCCATGGCGTGAGCCGTGTGCGCGGCGGTTCGCGCCATACCGTGGGTCTGATTTTTCATGATGCGCGTTGACCCCTGCCCGGCCCGGCGCGCATGCGTTAAAAAGACTGCCAGGATCCCTTCCGTGATGAACCCGCAACAAGGACGCTGATGCCGCGCGCCGCCATCCCCGCCGACCTGTCTCCCCGCGCCTACCGGCGCGCCGCTGATTTCCTGGCCGGCCTGGACGCCGACTGGGCGCGCCATGTCGCGGCCGTCGGTCCCTGCAGGCACGAAGCCAAGCCGGGCCGCGAACCGTATGAAGCGCTGGTGCGCGCCATCGCCCACCAGCAATTGCATGCCCGCGCCGCCGAAGCCATCCTGGCGCGCTTGCTGGCGCTGTACCCCGACGCGGACTTCCCCAGTCCGCAAGCGTTGCTGGCCACCGATGAACAGCAACAGCGCGCCTGCGGCCTGTCGGCCAGCAAGCTGGTCGCCATTCGCGGCATCGCACAGGCGGCTGCGGACGGCGTGGTCCCGAGCCGCGCCGACGCCTTGCGCCTGTCCGACGACGAGCTGATCGCGCGCCTGACGCCGCTGCGCGGCGTGGGCCGCTGGACGGTCGAGATGTTCCTGATCTACACGCTGGAGCGGTCCGACATCCTGCCGGTGGACGACTATGGCGTGCGCGAAGGCTATCGCCGCCTGAAAGGCCTGGACAAGACGCCCACGCCGCGCCAGATGCGCGACATCGGGCTGGCCTGGAGCCCGCATCGCACCGTCGCCGCATGGTATCTGTGGCGGCTGCCCGCCCAGGGCGTCCACCCGCCGGGCGATACCGTCCGAGCATCGGCCGGGGATGCACAGCCATGACCGGCATCGTCGCCATGCTGGACGGCAGGAACTGGACCGCCATCGCCCATGAACTGGACGTGGAAGGCTATGCGCTGCTGCCGGGACTGCTGACGCCGGCACAGGCGCGCGAGCTGGCGAACGCCGCGCCCGCCACGGCGCCCACCGCACGCGCCAGCGCCAGCGCGGACAGCGGCGAGCTGTTCGGACACGCCCCCACGGCGCCAGCGGCCTGGATGCCATGGCGCGAGGCGTTCTATCGCCATCTGGCGCCGATTGCCAACCGCTGGCAGCAGATCCTGGACGACCCGCTGCGCTATCCGGCCGAACTGCCGGAATTCCTTGCGCGGAATCGCGCCGCCGGCCAGACGCGGCCGCTGTCGCGCCTGCAACGGCTGCGCCAGGGAGACGAGGTGGGCCTGCATCAGCACGTCGACGGCGACTGCGTCTTTCCGCTGCAGGTCGTGGCCTTGCTGTCCGAGCCCGGACGGGATTTCACCGGTGGCGAATTCGTCATGACCGAGCAGCGTCCGCGCATGCAATCGCGCCCCATCGTGCTGCCGCTGGGCATCGGCGACGCCGCCATCATCGGCGCGGGTCAGCGGCCGTTCAAGGGCGGCGCCGGCTACTACCGCGTCAATCTCAAGCACGCCATCAGCCGCGTGCGCGATGGCGAGCGCGTCGGCCTGGAACTGCTGTTGCACGACGCGCCCTGAACGGCGCCTCAGGCGGAGGCCCGGCGCCTTTCCTTGGCCAGGTTGACCTGCAAGGCGGCCCGCGCCACTTCCGCCAGCGCGGGCGGCCAGGCGGCGTTGCCCCGGGCGCGCAGCCACTCCAGCAGGTCGGCCAGATGCCACAGGGACGTGGTGCCTTCATGCACCGGCACCGGGAAGCTGCCCGGATACGCCAGCATCAGCTTGCGCATGGCCTGCCGCGACACGCCGGCGATCTCGGCCACGTCGGTCAGGCCGACCAGGTCCGGCGCGGCCTCGATCAGGCGCGCGTCGGGCAAGGCGCGGCGTACATCGTCCAGCGCGCTGCCGACCGCGACCTCGGCGCTGGGCGCCTCGCGCGTGAATTCCAGCGCCAGGCGGCCCGGCAGGCCAATGCCCGCCAGCGCGTCGTCGCAACCGGCTTCGCCCAGGCGCTCGATGACGGCGTCCATGTCCTCGACATCGCTGCCCAGCTGGTATTTCAGGGTGAAGATGTATTCCATCGCTGTTCCTCGGCGCGCGGCGCGTCAGCCGCCGTGCGCGGTGCAGTTGTCGACCACGCGCCGCAAGGCGCGCGCATGATTGCCCGGATTCCTGGGCGTGCTCCAGACGCTGGTGATGCAGAACTCGCCACAGCGGCATTCGTCGTGCCGCCTGGGGCAATAGATCTTGCCCCAGGCATGGGCCCCGCCCACCGTCACGCGCCAGCCATGCGTTTCGGCATGCCTGAGCGCCGCCTCGACTTCTTTCTTCGGATGCAAAGACCTGGTCATCAAGCGCCTCCATTATCGAAAACCACACACAGGGTTGTCAATAGACAACTTCAAACAATCACTGTCGCAACGGCATGTCTGCAATGAACTAGGACAGAATTACCGGCGATCGCGCCGGCGGCTCAACATAGCCGTATGGCGACCGGACAGCCAGTATGCGACGCCCGCGGGGCGCGCAGCGCCGCAGGGGACAGGAAGATCACTTGTGGTTTGCCGCGATGGCGGCGGCAGGCGCGCGCGGCGCCCGCCTGATCAGGAGCGGCTCGCCCCGACGCCTTACTCCAGCCCGGCCCGCCGCGCCGGCGTGCGCGACAAGGCGGCCCAGTCCAGCTGGCCCTCGCCGCGCGCCAGGCTCTCGATGTGCGCATCGCGCAGCACGCCGGCCAGTTGCAGCGGCACGTGCACCTGCTCGGCCGCTTCCTGCGCCAGGCGCAGGTCCTTCAGGCCCAGCGCCAGCTTGAAGCCGGCCGGCTCGAAGCGCTCTTCGGCGATGGCCTGCCCATAACCCTGGTACACCGGCGCGGCGAATGCGGTGGACGTGGCCATCTCCAGGAAGGCCGCCTTGTCCACGTCGTAACCGCGCACCAGGGCAACCGCTTCGCTCATGGCGCCGATGGCGCTGCCGATCATGAAGTTCACCGCCAGCTTGACGGCGTTGGCCTGCTCGGGACGTTCGCCGAAATACCAGGTCTTGCGGCCCATCGCGTCGAACAGCGGCTGCACCGCCAGCAGCGCCCGCGCCTCGCCGGCCGCCAGGATATTGAGCTGGCCGGCCTCGGCCACGTTGACCCGGCCCAGCACCGGCGCCGCCACATAGGCCACGCCGCGCTCGCCATGCAACCGCGCCAGCTCGGCCGCCAGCGCCACCGACACGGTGGCCATGTTGACGTGCACCGCGCCGGGGGCCAGCGCGGCCAGCGCGCCGGCCTCCAGCACCGCATAACGCGTGGCCGCGTCGTCGGCCAGCATGGACACCAGCGCATCGGCGCCCGCGGCGGCCTCGGCCGGGCTGGCCGCCGCCTGCGCGCCCAGCGCCGCCAGTTTCCCGAGCGGCGCGGGCGAACGGTTCCAGGCGCGCACGACATAGCCCGCGCGCAGCAGGTTGGCGGCCATCGGCAGGCCCATCGTGCCCAGACCCAGGAAAGCGATCGTCTTCATGGTTGCTGCTCCTTAATTGGAAATATTCATTTCCTAAATTGGCAAAAAAAAGCCGGCGGGACCCTCCCGGCGGCCGGTCATTCCAGCGCCTTGAGCGCCATGTCCACCACCGCCAGCATGTCCTGCCGCCGGCGGCCCGTCTTGCCGACCACGCGCATGCCTTGCACCAGGCACAACAACATGCGGGCAGCGTCTGCCGGATCGATATGCGCGGCCAGCGAGCCGTCTTCCTGCCCTTCCCGGATCAGGCCGGCCAGCAGCGCCTCGTTGCGGCCCAGCGCCGTGGTCACGCGTTCGGCCACGTCCTCGTCGAAGAACGACAGCTCCGCCGCGCTCTCGACCACCAGGCAGCCCTGCCGGCCCTGCCGGCCTTGCGACGATTCGGCGTAGAAGGCCAGCAACCTGCGCAGTCGTTCACGCCCGCTGCCGCCGGCGCCGATGGCCCGCGCCATGCCTTCGACGCGGCGCGCGCGGTAGTGGTCCAGCGCTGCCAGGAACAACGCGTGCTTGTCCTTGAACGCCTTGTACAGGCTGCCCTGCGCCAGCTCGGTGCCGCGCGCCAGATCGCCAATGGAGGTGCCGTGGTAGCCGCGCTGACTGAACACGTCCACGGCCCGGTCCAGCGCCTGTTCCATGTCGAACTCGCGCGGCCGGCCCCTGGCGCGGGACGCGCTGGCGGTATCGGTCGTGCGATCTGGCATGGGATCTCAAAAATGGAAATGAACGTTTTCCAATTTAGCACGAATCACGGCGCGCGGATTCACGCCGCGCCGGCGCGCCGGGCGGCCTCCACTTCCCGAACCAGCGCCAGCATCCTGGCGGCGCTCGGCGCCTGGTTGGCGAACAGCACGCCATACATGAGCGGCGCCACCACGCGCGTGATGATCTGCTCCGCCTCGGCGGCCTGCTCGCCCCGGCCGATGGCGCGCTCGCGGATCGCCTCGATCTGCTGGCGCGTGAAGCCGTCGCACTTGCCGGCCCCTTCGTGGCCCGGCGTGCCCAGCACGTCGCGCAGCATGGCGCGCCCGGGCACCGAGGACATTTCGTCGAAGTACTGTTCCAGCCAGGCCAGCAGATCGCCGTAGAACGAACCGGTGTCGGGCGGCGCCTGCTCGGGCTGCAACTGCTCCACCGCCACGTCCGCCAGCAACTGCGACAGGTCGCCCCAGCGGCGATAGATGGTCGACGGGGTCACGCCCGCGCGCGCCGCCACCGCAGGCACCGTCAGCCCATCGCGGCCCTGTTCCCGCTGCAATTCGCGCACCGCCTGGTGCACCGCGGCCTGCACGCGCGCGCTGCGCCCGCCGGGGCGTGGCCCTGATTTGTCGGTCATGCCTGGTCCTGCCGTCATGGATATGCTTATGCGCCAATTCACTAAAGCAAAATATTTGCGTTAGTGAGCATGATCTTGTATTCTCACTAACGCAAATATTTTGCATTTAAAGGCGCGCCATGTCCACGACCTCATCCGAATCCCTGGCTTGCCCCGTCATCCAACCGGGCAAGCTATCGCGTCGCGGCGCCACCGCCTTCCACGCCTTCGTACTGATGTCCTTCCTGGCGGCCTCGGCGGCGCCCACCCCGCTGTACCGCGTCTACCAGCAGGAATGGGGATTCAGCGCCACGCTGCTCACTGTCGTCTTCGGCGCTTACGCGCTGGCCTTGCTGACGGCGCTGCTGACCGCCGGCCGGCTGTCCGATCACATCGGCCGGCGTCCGGTGATCGCGCTGGCGCTGCTGTTGCAGAGCGTGGCCATGTGCGGTTTCCTGCTGGCCTCGGGCCCCGGCTGGCTGGTCGGCGCGCGCCTGCTGCAAGGCGCGGCCACGGGGCTTGCGACGGCCTCGGTGGGCGCCGCGCTGCTGGACCTGCACCGCGAGCGCGGCGCGCTGATCAACGGCATCTCGCCCATGATCGGCATGGCGGCCGGCGCGCTGGGCAGCACGGCGCTGCTGGTGCACGCGCCCGATCCGCTGCATACCGTCTACGCGCTGCTGCTCGCGCTCTTCCTGCTGGCGCTGGCGCTGCTGTGGCGCGTGCCCGAGACCGCGACGCGCCGCGACGGCGCCTGGGCCAGCCTGCGTCCCCGCATCACCGTGCCGCCGCAGGCCCGCAAGGCGCTGCTCGGCGTCACGCCAGCCAATGTCGCGGTATGGATGCTGGGCGGCTTCTACCTGTCGCTGATGCCGTCGCTGATCGTCTCGGCCACGCAGGCCCGTTCGCCCTGGCTCGGCGGTTTCGCCGTGACGGCGCTGACGCTGAGCGGCGCCCTCGCCATCGCCCTGGTCGCGCTGCGCCGGGTCGGCACCTTCCGCACCTTGCTGTCCGGTGAAATCGCGCTGGCGTCCGGACTGCTGCTGATCCTGATCGCCGCCAACGCCGGCTACCCCGCCCTGCTGCTGGCCGGTTCCATCGTCGCCGGCCTGGGTTTCGGCGCCACCTTCCTGGGCGCGGTGCGCACCGTGCTGCCGCTGGCAGAGCCGCACGAACGCGCCGGCCTGATGGGCGCGTTCTATGTCGAGAGCTATCTGGCCAACAGTGTGCCGACCATGATCGCGGGCTACATGGCGCAGCGCGCCGGGCTGCTGGCGGCGGCCGACGCGTATGGCGCGATCATCCTCGCGCTGGCGGTGGCGGCCATCGTGCTGGCCGTGACGCGGCGACGCGCCTGCTTGCGGCAGGCGGCTGCCGGCCAGCCGCTGTGAATCGCTGACGCGCGCCGCGCCGGCGCCACGTTTGCGGGGCAGGCAATCGCAACAACGGTCCCGGCTTATCATTGCTGGTCCCGCCGCCGCGCTCGCGGGATGCGCGAGCGCGGCGACGACAGCTTCTTTTCCGCGCCCGACCGACACGCCATGAACCAGCCTTCCGCCACGCTCGCCGCCATCCTGCGCGCCATACCCCGGCGCTATCGGAGCACGGCCCGGCCCGCCCCTGGCGCCGTCGCGCAGCCCGATCCGGACAGCCCCATCGCACGGCTGGCGCGCGCCATCGAACCGCTGCAGGCCGCCGACGCTTCTGCCCAAGCGCCCGATGGCGCAGTGCGCCACGCGTTCATCGACGCGCTGGCCGCGCTCATCGACGAGGCCCTGCGACCCGATGCCGGCGACCCCGTGTTCCAGGGCGCGCTGCAGGAATACCGCCACCCCGTCGTCCGTGAATACCTGGAACTGCGCCACCAGGAAGCCGCCGACCAGCGCCAGCTGCGCGCCGCCATCAACACCGTCGCGCATCCGGCCAAGCCGCCGCGCCTGGCGCCCGGCGCGGGACGCGAATCCCTGGCGCGGCTGCACGCCGAGGTTTCTTCGGGATCATGGCAACAGGCGGCGCAGACCGCGCAAGCGTTGCTGAATCTACCGCAGGTCCACACCGACGCGGACCTCGCGTCCGCGCTGCGCGCGCTGCTCGACGCCCCGGCGCTCGCCCGCCTGCAACGGCTCGACGCGCTGGCGTCGGACCCGCGGGTGCGGCAGTACGAAGCGATCCGCGAGAAACAAGGCCCGCGCTCCGGCAGCGAAGAGGCCAATGCGCAAGGCCTGCTGGCCAGGCAACGCGGCGTCGCGGTCGAGATCCTGGCCGCGCGCGCGCTCGAAGCGCTGGCGCGACATCTGGACCAGGCGTCCCCTTCCGAATCACGCCATGGCGACGCATCGCCCGGCTACCGCGTGGTGACCTCGCTGCGCGTGCCATCGGCCCTGGCCGCCAATGCCGACCGCGCCAAGACCGAGTGGGACGCGGTGCTGCTGCGCCGCGCCGACGGCAACGCGAGCGAGACGCCGCTTTGGGATGTCTGCCTGCTCATCGAGGCCAAGGCCTCCGTGGACGCCGCCACGACCGACCTGCCGCGCCTGTTGCGCGGCTTGCGCCTGCTGGCCCAGGCCGAACCGGACGCGTCCTATTCCTGCGCCACGCAGCAAGGCCAGGTCCGGCTGCGCGGCGCCTCGCTGCGCGCGCTGCCGCAGGAAATGGAGAATCTGGCCGACGCCGTGCTGTACTGCTGCGACGCGCCCGACGAAACCTGGACGCCGGCGCTCAACGCCGCCAGCCGCATGCAGCTGCTGTCCGCGCCGCCCAGCCTGGCCTACGCCGCCCTGCTGGCCGCCGGCGAGCCGGCCGACGCGCGCATGCTCGAGCCGCTGTGGCAGGACCTGCGGCAGAACCCGCGCTGGCAAGCCATGCTGAATCTGGGCGCCACCCGCCGGCTGGCGCGCGAGCTGATGGTGCATCCCGACGATCTGCTTGCGTCGATCAACGCTTGAGCGCGGGCAGCGGCACCATGATGGGCTGCCCTGGCGCGCTGCACCCCATGTCGCAGCAGCGTCCGGGCTGGCGGTTCTTCGTGGCCGCGCGCGCCTCGTCATGCAGCACGCCCCGCTCCAGCAGGCGTTCCACCAGTTCCACCTTGGAACCCAGGGGATAGTTGCGCCAGATCTCCTGCTTCATCGCCGCCGGCGAACCGCCGCCGTGCAGGCTGATGACCGAATACCAGCCGCCCTGGTACGAGGCGGTCAGGTCCTCGATGAAGCGCGCCGTCTGTATGCGACGGTCGTAGGGCACGGCGGGATTGGCCTGCAGCGCCTCCGACAGCCGGGCGGCCGTGGCGGGATTGTGGTCTTCGTCCGGGCCGGGCAAGGCGACGATCAGCCCGCCGGACACCTCGTGCGCCAGCCGGTGCATGTCGTAGATCTGCGTGGCCAGCAGCAGCTTGCCGATATTGCTGAACACCGGGTCCGGCATGAACGAGCCGCTGTGTTCATCGCGCGCGGCATAGACGCTGGCCGCGACGCCACAGGCGTAGAAGCCTTCCGTGATCTTGATCAGCTCCACCATCGGCTCGCGCAGATTGGCCTTGACGTCCGGATCCAGCCCGTTGGCCTCGCACATCAGCGCGCCGGCGCCGATCAAGAGGTCGCCGAATCCCGCCCTTGCCGCGATGCAGCTGTGGCGGTGGTGGGTGGCATAGCTGTAGGTCAGCACATGGCTGTGCTCCCAGTCCCCCGCGTAGAACACGCGCTCCCAGGGCACGAACACCCGGTCGAACAGCACCACGGCCGTGGCCTGGCCGTACTTGCGCGAGAACAGCGCATCGCCGTGTTCCAGCTTCTCGCCGGGGGGGGGGGGGGGGGGGGGCCCCCCCGGGTTTGGGGGGG